>CADCTF010000083.1 GCA_902805655.1 uncultured Acidimicrobiales bacterium | reverse complement strand
GCAGGCACGCGGGCGACCACCACCACGGCCGCAGCACCGGGAACATGCAACGAGGCGGCCACCCCGTTCTGCGTCGAGGGGGCCCGACCGGCCCGGGACGCGACAGCGCCCTCCCCGCCGGAGCGGGGAGGGCGCTGCTGCGTCGAGGCTACTTGGAGGCGTTGGCCGCGCGCCGCTTGTTGAAGATGTCGAACGCGACGGCGAGCAGCAGGACGAACCCCTTGATGAAGGACTGCACCTCGCTGCCGAGGCCGAGCAGCGACATGCCGTTGTTCAGCACGCCCATGATCAGACCGCCGATCATGGCGCCGGTGACGGTGCCGATGCCGCCGGTGACGGCCGCGCCGCCGATGAACACGGCCGCGATGGCGTCCAGCTCGAAGCCGGTGCCGGCCCCCGGCAGGGCCGAGTTGCTGCGGGCCGTGAAGGCGATGCCGGCGATCGCGGCCAGCACGCCCATGTTGACGAACAGCCAGAAGTCGACGCGCTTGGTGTCGATGCCCGACAGCTGCGCGGCGTGCAGGTTGCCACCGCGGGCGTACACGTGGCGGCCGAACACGAAGCGGTTCATCACGGTCGAGTAGAGGAGCACGAGGACGGCCAGGATGACCAGCACGATCGGGGTGCCCCGGTAGCTGGCCAGGGTGAAGGTGATGGCCAGGATGAAGACGGCGGTGAAGCCGGCCTTGACCAGGAACCACGAGCGCGGCTCGTCCTCGAGGCTCATCTGCACGCGCTTGCTGCGCTCGCGGAACTGGCTGGCGAGCAGGCCGGCGGCGGCGGCGACGCCGAGCACGACGGTGAGGATCTCGAAGTAGGAGGTCTCGCTGGGCTGGGGCAGGAAACCGGAGCCGATGGCCACGTAGGAGTCGGGGAACGGCGTGATCGGCACGTTCTGCAGCACCATCTGGGTGAGCCCGCGGAAGGTCAGCATGCCGGCCAGCGTGACGATGAACGCCGGGATGCCGACGTAGGCCACCCAGAAGCCCTGCCAGGCGCCGATCAGGCCGCC
>CADCTF010000082.1 GCA_902805655.1 uncultured Acidimicrobiales bacterium | reverse complement strand
AGTGCGTGGGCGACGCCGAGCACCGCGAAGACCGTCAGCAAGGAGCGCTGACGGAGCCGCATCGCCCTCCACTGGAGCTCGACCAGGTGGCGGCGGCGTGCGGCGAACCGCTCGACGGTCCACCCGCCCAGCCCGAAGACCCTGAGCTCCTTCGCCGGCTGGGCCTCGACGGCGAGGCGGTAGGCGTAGTCGGCGTGGCGCTGCTCGGCCATCACGTCCGGATCCGTCCGGTTGGCCCAGACCGAGCTCTCCCGCAGCAGCCAGTGGGTCGACAGCCACGCCCCGCCGATCAGGAACGGTGCCCACCACAGGACCGTGCCGAGGACGAGGGTCTGCGCGATGCCTCCCCCCATCTGGACCAACCCGGCCGAGATGAACCCCATGGCGACCGACAGCGGCGGGCCGGTGATGCCGAGGTCGAAGTCGCGCCCCATGGACAGCTCGTCGGCCAGGCCGGGGCGCTCCAGGTGGCTGATGCCAGGGGGGTCGGCGCAGGCGGCGGTCAGCTCGGCCTGCAACCAGCCGGACGTCCGGTCACCGAGGATCGACCCGACCTGGGTGTGGATGGGCGACGACATGCTCAGCAGCGCGAACGATCCGCCGACGAGCAGCAGCGGGCCTGTCAACGATCTCCCGTCGGCGATGGCTGACACCAGCGACCCCAGCCCCAGCGTCAGCCCAGCGGGGAGCACGGACCGGACCGCCACGAGCCCCCACCAGGCGACCGCCAGCGGCCTGCTCGCCCGCCACGTGGCCCGTGCCAGCGCCGCAGGAGCCCAGCTCTCGAGCGTGCGCGTCACGGCCGCGACCCTATGTGGCCGGTGTGCCTGCGGTGGGGCGCTCTCGCCATGCGACCCGAGCGTCCGCACCGTCGACCAGTGTCTCCAGATCGTCTCCAGGTGACCTTCAAGACCTCCGGGGGGTTTCGTCGCACGATGCGGACATGGGCACCACCACGACCCCGCCAGCCGCCGAGTGCGACGTCGTCGTCGTCGGCGCCCGGTGCGCCGGCGCCGCC
>CADCTF010000081.1 GCA_902805655.1 uncultured Acidimicrobiales bacterium | reverse complement strand
ATCGCCGTCGTGGCCATGCTCATGTCGGTGATGATCGCCATCCCGCTCGGCGTCCTCAGCGCCTACCGGGCCGGGACCCGGCTCGACCGCGGCGTCACCGGCGCCACCTTCGGGCTGCTGGCGGTCCCGAACTTCATGATGGCGCTGCTGCTGATCTACACGCTGTCGGTGCGCTACGGGCTCTTCCCGGCGACGGGCTGGACACGACTCACAGCCGATCCGGTCCAGAACCTCAAATCGGTCTTCATGCCCGCGCTGGCCCTCGCCATCAGCAGCATGGCGGTCCTGACCCGGCTCCTGCGCACGGACATGATCGCCACCCTGCAGGAGGACCACGTCATGCTGGCCCGCTCCAAGGGCCTCTCGACATGGCGGATCCTGTTCCGCCACGCGCTGCGGCCCTCGTCGTTCTCCCTGCTGACGGTCGGCGGGCTCCAGATCGGCGCCCTGCTCGGCGGGGCCGTCATCGTCGAGCAGATCTTCGCCCTGCCGGGGATGGGCCGGCTCCTGCTCGACTCGATCTTCCAGCGCGACCTGCTGATCGTGCAGGGCGTGGTGCTGCTGATCGCCGTCATCTACGTCCTCGTGAACGCCACCGTCGACGTGCTGTACACCTTCCTCGACCCTCGGATCCGACACGGAGCGTCCCGCAATGCCTGACCAGACCGGGCCGGTGGACGCCGGCAACGCCACGACCACGGCCACCGGCACGACGGCCGGCACGACCACCCGCACGACGACGGAGCCCCGCAACGGCGCCGACCCGTACTCGAGGGACACGGACAACGCCAGGGAGGCCCACTTCGAGTCCGAGCTGGAGGCGGCGGAGATCGCCGGCCAGGTGACCTCGGTGGCCGAGCCGGTCGTCGCCCGACGGAAGAAGCGGTCGGGGATCCTCTTCTGGGCGGCGCTGGCGTGGGTGGGGCTCGTGATCTTCCTCGCGCTGTTCGCCAGCTTCCTGCCGTTCAAGGACCCGAACCTGCCGGACATCCCCAACAAGCTCGAGCCGCCGTTCGGCGAGGGCGGGGTGCTCGGCAACGACGGGCTCGGGCGCGACGTCCTCGCCCGCCTCGCCTACGGGGCCAGGGTCTCCCTGCAGATCTCGTTCGCGGCGGTGGCCGTCGGCATCGTCGTCGGCGGCACCTTCGGGATGCTCGTCGGCTACTTCCGCGGCAAGCTCGAGGCCGGGGTCATGGCGCTGATCAACATCATCCTCGCCTTCCCCGCCCTGATCCTGCTGCTCTACATCGTGTCGGTCGTCGGCCAGAGCCTGTCGGCCATCACCGTCGCCATCTCGTTCCTGTCGATCCCGGTGTACACACGGGTGGCACGGGCGACCACCCTGGCGGTGGCGCAGCGCGAGTACGTGCTCGCCGCCCGAGCGCTGGGCGCCACCGACGCCCGGATCCTCTTCCGGGAGATCATGCCGAACGTCATCCTGCCGGTCGCCGCCTTCGGGCTCGTGGCGCTGGGCACGATCATCGTGGCCGAGGGGTCGCTCGCCTTCCTCGGGCTCAGCGTGGAGGCGCCCGCCGCCACCTGGGGCTCGATGATCGCCGAGGGCAAGCGCCACCTGAGCGAGACCGTGTGGGTGGCCCTCATCCCCTCCATCGTGATGTTCCTCACCGTCCTGTCGCTCAACTTCGTCGGTGACATCCTCCGCAGCCGCTTCGACGTGAAGGAGTCCGCACTGTGAGCCCGGCCGTGCAAACGAAGGACCTGCCGGGCTTCGACGCCCCCACCACCTGGTCCGGCCCCCTGCTCGAGGTCATCGACCTCAAGACGTACTTCGACACGCCGCGCGGCATCGTCAAGGCCGTCGACGGCGTCTCGTTCACCGTGGAGCAGGGCAAGACGATCGGGATCGTGGGCGAGTCGGGCTCCGGCAAGACGGTGCTGTCCCGGTCGGTCATGAACCTGCTGCCGAAGCGGGCGGCCATCCCCGCCGGCGGCCAGATCCTCTTCCAGGGCAAGGACCTCAGGAAGGTCTCCAACAAGGAGATGCGGGAGATCTGGGGCAAGGAGATCGCCATGGTCTTCCAGGACCCCATGACGTCCCTGAACCCGGTCGTCAAGATCGGCAGGCAGATCACCGAGAGCCTCCGCCACCACCTCGACCTCAACAAGCGGGAGGCGAACGAGACGGCCGTCTCGCTGCTGCGCTCCGTCGGCCTCCCGGCACCGGAGCGGCGCCTCAACGAGTACCCCCACCAGCTGTCGGGTGGCATGCGCCAGCGGGTGACCACCGCCATCGCCCTGGCCTGCGGGCCCCGGCTGCTGATCGCCGACGAGCCGACGACCGCCCTCGACGTCACCGTGCAGAAGCAGATCCTCGACCTGCTCCAGACCCAGCAGCGGGACCGGCACATGGGGATGATGCTCATCACCCACGACCTCGGCGTCGTGGCCAACCGCGCCGACGACATCGTCGTGATGTACGCCGGCCAGGTCGTCGAGCGGGCCGCCACCAAGACGCTGTTCAAGAGCATGCGCCACCCGTACACCGAGGCGCTGCTCCGCTCGATCCCCCGCATCGAGAACCGCAGCCACACCCTCCTCGAGGCCATCCCCGGGCGACCGCCCGACCTCGCCAACCTGCCGCAGGGCTGCCGCTTCGCTCCCCGCTGCCGCTACGCCCAGGACAGGTGCGTGACCGAGAACCCCGACCTCTTCCTCGCCGAGCAGCCCGGGCACGAGTACCGGTGCTTCTTCCCGGTGGGGACCGACGCCGGCAAGGACGCCCTCGCCCACAACAGCGCCGTGGGCCACACCGCCACCGGCACGCCGGTGAGCATCCACGGCTCCGCCGCCGAAGCCGAGCTGGTCGTCTGATGGCGGGCAGCGGCAAGGCTCACCTCCGTCCCGGCCGTGACGACGTCGTCCTCAGCGTCGAGGACCTCGTGGTCGAGTTCCCGGCCGGGGGCGGCAAGAAGGTCCACGCCGTGTCGAACATCAGCTTCGACGTGGCCAAGGGCGAGACCCTCGGGCTCGTGGGCGAGTCCGGCTGCGGCAAGTCGACGACGGGGCGGGCGATCATGCAGCTGCCCCGCCCCACCGGCGGATCCGTGCGCCTCGGTGACCGGGAGCTCACGAAGCTCAAGGGCGAGGAGCTGCGGCGCACCCGCACGCAGCTCCAGATGATCTTCCAGGACCCCATCTCGTCGTTGAACCCCCGTCGCAAGATCAAGGACATCGTCGGCGAGGGCATCTCGATCTGGGGCAAGAAGACGGGGAACGGCGACGCCCGGTCGCGGGTCGACCAGGTGCTGATCGACGTCGGGCTCGACCCCGACACGGTCGGCGACCGACGAGCCCACCAGTTCTCCGGCGGGCAGTGCCAGCGCATCTGCGTGGCCCGGTCCCTCGTGCTCGACCCCGAGGTCATCATCTGCGACGAGCCCGTCTCCGCGCTCGACGTCTCCGTGCAGGCGCAGATCCTGAACCTGCTCGAGCAGATGAAGGACCGCTACCAGCTGACGCTGATCTTCATCGCCCACGACCTGGCGGTCGTGAAGAACATCAGCGACCGGGTGGCGGTCATGTACCTCGGCAAGATGTGCGAGATCGGGCCTGCCGAAGGGCTCTACGCCGACCCGGCCCACCCGTACACCCACGCCCTCCTCGCCTCCATCCCCCAGCCGGACCCGAACATCGAGGCGCTCGAGCTGGAGACGCTGGAGGGGGAGCTCCCCTCCCCCATCGACCCGCCGAGCGGCTGCCGGTTCCGCACGCGCTGCCCCCGGGCCGAGGAGCGCTGCGCCGAGGAGGAGCCGCTGATGCGGGAGGTGGCCGAGCGCCACTTCGTGGCGTGCCACTTCCCGCTCGTGGGCGACACCGCGCCGCCCGACGCCGGCATCCCGGTGAAGGTCCGCGCCACCGCCTGACGCGCGCAGCGGCGCCCCATGAGCGGCGGCGGGCTCGCGCTCGTCGCCGCCGCCGTGCTCGTCGGGGCGGTGGTCCAGGGCTCCATCGGCTTCGGGCTCAACCTCATCGCCGCGCCCGTCCTCGCGCTCGTCGACCCCGACCTGGTCCCGGGACCGGCCATCGTCATCGCCTTCGTGTTCACCGCCCTGCTGGCGGTGAGGGAACGTCGGGACATCGACCTGCAGGGCGTGCGCTGGGCGTTCTACGGCCGCGTCCCCGGCTCGCTGGCCGGCGCCGGGGCGGTGGCGGTGCTGTCCGGGCGGGCCCTGAGCCTCGTCATCGGCGTCACCGTCCTCATCGCCGTCGCGGTGACCGCCTCGGGGTGGCACGTGCGGCCGACGCGCGCGGTGCTGGTCGGAGCCGGCGCCCTGTCCGGGCTGATGGGCACGGCGTCCTCGATCGGCGGCCCCCCGATGGCCATGGCCCTGCACGGCTCCACCGGTGCCGCCATGCGGGGCACGCTGTCGGCCTTCTTCCTCGTCGGGACGGTGCTCTCGGTCGCCCTCCTGGCCGCCGTCGGCGAGTTCGGCGTGGCAGACCTGACCGCGTCGGCGGTCATGCTGCCGCCGCTGCTGGCCGGCTTCGCCGCCTCGCGGCTCGTGGCCCCCCACGTCGACGGTCCCCGTCTCCGCCTCGCGGTGCTCGTGCTCTCGACCGTCGCCGCCCTCTCGGTGATCGCCTCCGCGCTCGCCTGACCGGGTCGGCCCCGGCACCACCCCCACCGCTACGTTGCAGCCATGCCCTCCTCCGGTCGCGACGCCCTGCTCGAGGTCCTCCGCAGCGAGGGTGTCACCCACCTCTTCGGCAACCCCGGCACGACGGAGCTGCCGCTGATCGACGCCCTCGCGGCGGCCGAGGACCTGCGCTACGTCCTCGCCCTGCAGGAGTCCACCGCCGTCGGGATGGCCGACGGCTACGCGCAGGCCACCGGCCGCCCCGCCGTGCTCAACCTCCACACGTCGGCCGGGCTCGGCAACGCCATCGGCAACCTGACGAACGCCCAGGCCAACGGCACGCCCCTCGTCGTGACCGCCGGCCAGCAGGACCGCCGCCACCTCCACCACGACCCCCTCCTGGCCGGGGACCTCGTGGGCCTCGCCGCGTCGGTGTCGAAGTGGACCCACGAGGTGACGACGCTCGGCGAGCTCGGCACGATCGTGCGCCGGGCGTTCTCCGACGCCGTGTCGGCGCCGGCGGGACCCGTCTTCGTCTCGATCCCGATGGACGTGCTCGAAGAGGTGGGCGACGCCCCCGTGCCGGCGCGGTCCACGGTCGACCGCCGTGCCGTCGCCGGCGGCCTGGAGGAGCTCGCCCGCCGGCTGGCCGGGCGGGCGCCCGGCCGGCTGCTCGTCGTGGCCGGTGACGAGGTGGCCCCC
>CADCTF010000080.1 GCA_902805655.1 uncultured Acidimicrobiales bacterium | reverse complement strand
ACAAGACCGCAGCCCTCAAGGGCGCGCCCCAGCGCCGGGGTGTGTGCACCCGTGTGTACACGAACACCCCGAAGAAGCCGAACTCGGCGCTGCGCAAGGTGGCTCGCGTGCGGCTCACGAGCGGGATGGAGATCACCGCCTACATCCCCGGTGAGGGCCACAACCTCCAGGAGCACTCGATCGTGCTCGTGCGTGGCGGCCGGGTGAAGGACCTGCCGGGCGTCCGCTACAAGATCATCCGCGGCAGCCTCGACGCCGCCGGCGTGCGGGACCGCAAGCAGGCCCGCAGCCGCTACGGCGCCAAGAAGGGGAGCTGACATGCCTCGCAAGGGACCGGCACCCCGCCGTGACCTCATGCCCGACCCGATCTACCGGTCGGTCCTCGTCACCCAGATCGTCAACAAGGTGCTCCAGCGGGGCAAGCGCTCCACCGCCGAGCGCATCGTGTACGACGCCCTCTCGATCATCGAGGAGAAGACCGGCGCCGAGCCGATCGCCACGCTGAAGCGGGCGGTGGAGAACATCAAGCCGCCGCTCGAGGTGAAGAGCCGACGGGTCGGTGGTGCCACCTACCAGGTGCCGGTCGAGGTCAAGCCCCGCCGCGCCAACACCCTCGCCATCCGGTGGATCATCGGCTACAGCCGCCAGCGCCGTGAGAAGTCGATGGCCGTCCGCCTCGCCAACGAGGTCATGGACGCCAGCAACGGCATCGGCGCCAGCGTGAAGCGCCGGGAGGACCTCCAGAAGATGGCCGAGTCCAACAAGGCCTTCGCCCACTACCGCTGGTAGCGGACCTCCCGACCCGACACCCCGGCCGCGGAGCACCGGCCCACACGACCGGGCCCCGGGGGCCCGGTCGTCGACTGACCGCCCGCCACCCGGGCCCGGCGGCGGCACTGCACACTAGCACGAACCACGCACAGAACGGCATGGGACATGGCTGAAGCCACCAACATCAAGCGGGCCACACCGCTGGTCCGGACCCGCAACATCGGGATCATGGCCCACATCGACGCGGGCAAGACCACGACG
>CADCTF010000079.1 GCA_902805655.1 uncultured Acidimicrobiales bacterium | reverse complement strand
CGACGGCGTGAACCGGGCTGTGGACGGCGTCTCCTTCCACGTGGAGGCCGGCGAAACGCTCGCCATCGTGGGCGAGAGCGGCTGCGGCAAGTCCGTCACCGCCATGTCCATCCTGCGGCTCATCCCGGAGCCGCCGGGCAAGATCGCGGGCTCCATCCGCTTCAACGGCCGCGACCTGCTGACCCTGTCCGACCGCGAGATGCGTAGCATCCGCGGCAACGACGTCAGCATGATCTTCCAGGAGCCGATGACCAGCCTCAACCCGGTGCTCACCGTGGGCCGGCAGATCGGCGAGACCTTGCAGCTCCACCAAGGCCTGTCGCGGCGGCAGGCCGAGGCGCGGGCGGTGGAGAGCCTCAAGCTGGTCGGCATCCCGGAGCCGCAGCGCCGGGTGCGCGAGTACCCGCACCAGCTCTCTGGCGGGATGCGGCAGCGGGTGATGATCGCCATCGCGCTCGCTTGCAACCCGAAGCTGCTGATCGCCGACGAGCCGACCACCGCGCTCGACGTGACCATCCAGGCCCAGATCCTCGACCTGATGCGCGACCTGAAGCACCGTGTCGGCGCCGCCATCGTCCTCATCACCCACGACCTCGGCGTGGTGGCCGAAGTGGCGGAGCGGGTGGTGGTGATGTACGCCGGCCGCAAGGTGGAGGAAGCCCCGGTCGGGCCGCTCTTCCGCGCGCCGAGGCACCCCTACACGCAAGGCTTGCTCGGCTCGATGCCGAAGCTCGGCTCGTCGCTCACCGGCGAAGCGACGCGCTTGGCGGAGATCCCCGGGCTCGTGCCCAGCCTGAAAACCAAGCTCGAAGGCTGCGTCTTCGCCTCGCGCTGCCCCTACGTGACCGACCTGTGCCGCAAGGTGGCGCCCGCGTTGGAAGAGAAGGCGCCGAATCACGTCGCCGCCTGCCACTACGCTCCGCGTGAGGGGGCGCTGGCGGCATGAGCGCGTCCGGCCCGGACGGCGCCCTCCCGTCACCGTCGGAGCTGCTGCCCCACCGGGCCCCGTTCCTCCTCGTCAACGCCCTCAGC
>CADCTF010000078.1 GCA_902805655.1 uncultured Acidimicrobiales bacterium | reverse complement strand
GGCGTTCGTGCCCAACCTCTACCGCCACCTCGCCGCCTGCGATGTGGCCGTCGTCCAGGGCGGGCTCACCACCACGATGGAGCTCACGGCCACCCGTCGGCCCTTCCTCTACTTTCCGCTGAGCAACCACTTCGAGCAGCAACGCCACGTCCGCCACCGCCTCGACCGCTACGGAGCCGGCCGGTACATGGACTACGCCACCACCAGCCCCGAGGAGATCGCCACGGAGATGGCAGCGGCGATGGCGACTGCAGTGGAGTACCGCCCCGTCGTCTCAGACGGTGCGGCGAGAGCGGCTCGGTCCATCGCCGAGCTGCTGTAGCCGGCCGCGCCGTAGGGGCTCCACCCTCGGCACATCCGAAAAGCAGGAACGGCACCTGCAAGCGAAGCGCGCCGGCGCAGCGCTGGCAGCTCATGCAGTCGCGGTCTCGATGCAGGTTCGACAACAACAAGGAGATGACATGAACGAAGACAAGCTGATGGGGATCGTGGGCCAGATCGTCACCGATCTGAGCGGCGCCGCCATGGCCGCGTCGATGGTGCTCGGCGAGCGGCTGGGCCTCTACAAGGCCATGGCCGACGGCCAACCGGTCGACGCCGAGGAGGTTGGCCGCCGCACCGGCTGTCACCCCCGGCTGGTGCGCGAGTGGCTGAACGCCCAGGCCGCCGCGGGGTACGTCGAGCACACCGAAGGGCAGTACCGACTGCCGGAGGAGCAGGCGCTCGCGCTGGCCCTCGAGGACTCCCCGGCCTACATGGCCGCGGGTGCGTCCGTGATGAGCACCCTCTTCCTCGACATGGAGAAGCAGATGGGTGCCATGCGTGCGGACGGTGCCCTGCCATGGGGCGACCACGATGCCTCGCTGTTCACCGGGACCGAGAGCTTCTTCCGCCCCGGCTACAAGGCCAACCTGGTTCCGTCATGGCTACCCGCTCTCGGCGGGGTGGTGGCCAAGCTCGAGGCTGGCGCCAAGGTCGCCGACGTGGGCTGCGGTCATGGGGCCTCCACCATCTTGATGGCCCAGGCCTTCCCGGCGTCGCGCTTCGTGGGCTAC
>CADCTF010000077.1 GCA_902805655.1 uncultured Acidimicrobiales bacterium | reverse complement strand
TTGCCGTCGGTCGAGGTGGTCGAGGCCACGGCCGTCATGCGTCTGCTCCTACGGTGGCGAACAACGTCGAGGCGGCCGGGTCGAACGGACAGCCGCCCTGCCGGAGGTGGTCGAGGTACTCGTCGCGGAAGTACTCGATCGACGAGGTGATCGGGCTGGTGGCTCCGTCCCCGAGTGCGCAGAAGGAGCGGCCCAGGATGTTGTCGCACTGGTCGAGGAGCTGCTCGAGGTCGGTCTCGCTCCCCTGGCCGCGCTCGAGCCGTGCCAGCACCTGCACCATCCACCAGGTGCCCTCGCGGCACGGTGTGCACTTGCCGCACGACTCGTGCTTGTAGAACTCCGTCCAGCGCAGCACCGCACGCACCACGCACGTGGTCTCGTCGAAGATCTGCAGGGCCTTCGTGCCGAGCATCGAGCCCGCCTTGCCGATCGCCTCGTAGTCCAGGGGGACGTCGAGGTGCTCGGCGGTCAGCAGCGGCGTCGACGACCCGCCGGGCGTCCAGAACTTCAGCTGGTGGCCCTCCCGGACGCCGCCTGCCAGGTCGAGCAGCTGACGCAGGGTGATGCCCAGCGGCGCCTCGAACTGGCCGGGACGCTTCACGTGGCCCGAGATCGAGTACAGCGTCATGCCCTTGCTGCGCTCGGTGCCCATGGAGGAGAACCACTCGGCTCCGTTGGCCACGATGGACGGCACGGAGGCGATCGACTCGACGTTGTTGATCACCGTCGGCGACGCGTAGAGCCCCGCGACCGCGGGGAACGGCGGCCGCAGCCGCGGCTGGCCCCGCCGGCCCTCGAGGGAGTCGAGGAGGGCGGTCTCCTCGCCGCAGATGTAGGCGCCGGCCCCCACGTGCACGACCAGGTCGAGGTCGTAGCCCGAGCCCTCGATGTTCTTGCCGAGGTAGCCGGCGGCGTACGCCTCGGCCACCGCCGCCTGCAGCCGGCGGACCACGTGGAGGACCTCACCGCGCACGTAGATGAAGGCGGTGTTCGCCCTGATCGCGTACGACGAGATGATGACGCCCTCGACCAGGGTGTGCGGGCTGGCCAGCATCAACGGGATGTCCTTGCACGTGCCCGGCTCGGACTCGTCGGCGTTGACCACGAGGTACTTCGGCTTGGGGTTGTCCTGCGGGATGAAGCCCCACTTCATGCCGGTGGGGAAGCCGGCCCCGCCGCGGCCCCGGAGGCCGGAGTCCTTCACGAGCTGGACGACCTCGTCGGGCTGCATCCTGAGCGCCTTGCGCACCCCCCGGTAGCCGCCCCCGCGCTCGTACGAGGGCAGTGTCCACGCCCGGTCCGCGTCCCAGTTGTCCGAGAGGACCGGCGTCAGCATGTCCGTCACTTCCCACCCCTGCTGTCGTTGCCGTCGTTCGAGTCTTGCTTGTCGCCCGCCGGGTCCGCCTCGTTGTCGGCGTCGTCGGAGCTCGTGCTGGCCTCCGGCGCCCGCCAGCCGTTGGCCCGCGCGGTCCGCAGCCCGACAAGGGTCGCCGGGCCGGCGGCCGGGCCCTCGTCGGCCAACCCGTCGTTGAAGCCGGCGAGCACCCGCTCGGCCTCCCGCCAGGTGCAGATGCGAGGACCCCGCGTGGAGCGCACCTCTGCGCCGGCCCGGAGGTCGTCGACGAGCCGGGTCGCCGACGCGGGATCCATGTTGTCCATGAACTCCCAGTTGACCATCACCACCGGTGCGTAGTCGCAGGCGGCGTTGCACTCGACGTGCTCGAGGGTGATCGTCCGGCCGGTGCCGTCGTCGGGGGTCGTCTCGTCGTTGCCGATGCCGAGGTGCTCCTCGAGCCGCTCGACGATCGCGTCCCCGCCCATCACCGCGCAGAGGGTGTTGGTGCAGACGCCGACGTAGTAGTCGCCGACCGGACGGCGCTTGTACATCGTGTAGAAGGTGGCCACTCCGGCCACCTCCGCTGCGCTGATGCCGAGGATCTGGGCACACGCCTCGATGCCCTCGGCGGTCACCTGGCCCTCCACGCTCTGCACCAGGTGCAGCATCGGCAGCAGCCCGGAGCGGGCCTGGGGGTAGCGGGCGCCGATCTGACGCAGCTCCTCCAGCGTCTGGGCGTCCAGCCCGCGCCGCACGCCGCTCGGCTCGGTGGTGGTCACCTGTCGACGCCTCCCATCACCGGATCGAGCGAGGCGATGGCGACGACGACGTCGGAGACCATGCCGCCCTCGGTCATCACCGAGGTCGCCTGCAGGTTCGTGAAGGACGGGTCGCGGAAGTGCGCGCGGTAGGGCCGGGTGCCGCCGTCGGAGACCACGTGGGCACCCAGCTCGCCGCGCGGCGACTCGACGGGCACGTAGGCCTGCCCCGCCGGGACGCGGAAGCCCTCCGTGACCAGCTTGAAGTGGTGGATCAGTGCCTCCATGGACTCGCCCATGATGTGCTTGATGTGGTCGAGGCTGTTGCCCATCCCGTCGGCGCCCACCGCGAGCTGCGAGGGCCAGGCGATCTTCTTGTCCTCGACCATGATCGGAGCGCCCTGGAGCCCCTCCAGGCGGTCGGCGCACTGCTCGATGATCCGCAGCGACTGGTACATCTCCTCCAGCCGGATGCGGAAGCGGCCGTAGGCGTCGCAGGTGTCCCAGGTGACGACGTCGAACTCGTAGTCCTCGTAGCCGCTGTAGGGCTGGGTCTTCCGCAGGTCCCACGGGTAGCCGGTCGACCGCAGCACCGGGCCGGTGATCCCCAGTGCCATGCAGCCGGCCAGGTCGAGGTAGCCGACGTCGACGAGCCGGCCCTTGAAGATCGGGTTGGCGTTGCACAGCGCGGCGTACTCCGGGAGTCGCTTCTTCATGAGCGCGATGAAGTCACGGATCTGGTCGAGGGCGCCGGGCGGCATCCGCTGGGCGACGCCGCCGGGCCGGATGAAGCCGTGGTTCATCCGCAGGCCGGTGATCAGCTCGAAGAGGTCCAGGCACATCTCCCGCTCGCGGAAGCCGATCGTCATCACGGTGAGCGCGCCGATCTCCATGCCGCCGGTGGCGATCGCGACCAGGTGGGAGGAGATGCGGTTGATCTCCATGAGCAGGACCCGCATGACGTGGGCCTTCTCGGGGACCTGGTCCTCGATGCCGAGCAGCCTCTCGACGCCCATCGAGTACGTCTGCTCGTTGTAGAACGGCGAGAGGTAGTCCATCCGGGTGCAGAAGGTGACGCCCTGCACCCAGGAGCGGTACTCCATGTTCTTCTCGATGCCGGTGTGGAGGTAGCCGATGCCGCACCTCGCCTCGGTGATGGTCTCGCCCTCGAGCTCGAGGATCAGCCGCAGCACACCGTGGGTCGAGGGGTGCTGCGGGCCCATGTTGACGACGATCCGGTCCTCGGCCTCGTCGGCAACGCCGGACGTGACGGTGTCCCAGTCCTGCCCGGTGACGGTGAACACCCGACCGCTCGTGGTCTCGGACTCGGAGGCGCCGTAGGGGTCGTGCGTGGCGTCGTGTGCGGTGCTCATGCGGGGCCCCCGCAGCGGTGTGAGCGCAGCGAGCAGCGTTGTGGGGTGGTCATCAGTTGTAGGACCTCCGGTCGTCCGGTGGCGGGATGGTGGCGCCCTTGTACTCCACCGGGATGCCGCCCAGCGGGTAGTCCTTGCGCTGGGGGTGGCCGGGCCAGTCGTCCGGCATCTGGATGCGGGTCAGCGCAGGGTGGCCGTCGAACACGATGCCGAAGAAGTCGTAGGTCTCGCGCTCGTGCCAGTCGTTGGTCGGGTACACCGACACGACCGAGGGGATGTGCGGGTCGCCCTCGGGGCAGGCCACCTCGAGCCGGATCCGGCGGTTGTGGGTCATCGAGAGCAGGTGGTAGACCGCGTGGAGCTCACGGCCCTTCTCGCCGGGAAAGTGCACGCCGCTGACGCCGAGGCACATCTCGAAGCGCAGCGCCTCGCCGTCGCGCAGCAGACGGGCCGTCTCCAGCAGCCCCGCACGCCGGATGAAGAACGTGATCTCGCCGCGGTCGACGACAACCTGCTCCACCGTGTCGGGCAGCCCCATCTCCGCCAGCCCGGAGGACAGCGCCTGGGCCACCTCGTCGAACCACCCGCCGTACGGCGGCTCGCTCGGCGGCGGCATCGTGACCGGCTGCACCAGTCCGCCGTAGCCGGTGGTGTCGCCACTGCCACGGGTCCCGAACATGCCGGTGCGCGTGTCGACGGCCTCGTGGTAGCGGGCGCCCGGAGCCGCGGGCAGCGTGCTGCCGGGGGTGGCGTCCTCCGGCATCCCCGACGTGCTGCTGTCGGTGGTGCCGGCCGGGCCGCTGCCGCTGCCGCGTTCGGTGGGTCCCGTCCCTCCGGGGGAGCCGGTCGGCCCGCTGGTCACCGGAGCATGCCCTTCATCTCCGAGGTCGGCAGCGCGTTGAGCGCCTCGGTCTCGAGCTCCAGGACCTGCCGCTCGCGGTTGACGCCGAGCTTGCCGTTCTTCACCTGGTCGTGCAGCTTGAGGATGGCGTCGATCAGCATCTCGGGCCGGGGCGGGCAGCCGGGGAGGTAGATGTCCACCGGCACGATGTGGTCCACGCCCTGCACGATCGCGTAGTTGTTGAACATCCCGCCCGACGAGGCGCACACGCCCATGGAGAGCACCCACTTGGGCTCTGCCATCTGGTCGTAGATCTGGCGGAGCACCGGCGCCATCTTCTGGCTCACCCGCCCGGCGACGATCATGAGGTCGGCCTGCCGCGGCGAGGCCCGGAAGACCTCCATGCCGAAGCGCGACAGGTCGTAGCGCGGCCCGCCGGAGGTCATCATCTCGATGGCGCAGCAGGCGAGACCGAACGTCGCGGGCCAGAACGACGCCTTGCGCATGTAGCCCGCGACCCCCTCGACGGTGGTCAGCAGCACTCCGCTGGGGAGCTTCTCTTCAAGGCCCATCAGTCCCACTCCAGTCCGCCGCGGCGCCAGACGTACGCGTACACCACGAAGAGCGTGGCGATGAAGACGACCATCTCGATCAGCCCGAACAGCCCCATGGAGTCAAAGGCGACCGCCCACGGGAACAGGAACACGATCTCGATGTCGAAGATGATGAAGAGCATGGCCGTGATGAAGTACTTGACCGGGAAGCGACCGCCGCCCATCGGCTGCGGGGTCGGCTCGATCCCGCACTCGTAGGAGTCGAGCTTGGCCCGGTTGTAGCGCCTGGGCCCGGTGAGCACGCTCATCACGATCGAGAACACCGCGAAGCCCGCGGCGAGCACAGCCAGCGCGACGACGGGCGTGTACAGCTCCATCAGCCCTGGCCTCCTTCCTGGTGGTTCGCGGTCGTGGACGTGACGGTGGACGGTCGACGGGTCATGCCTCGGGTGCCAGTCTGCTCAATGCGTTGACGATCCGGTCACCCGCATCACCGTCCCGGGGGTCGGTCAGGTTGGCCATCAGCTTGAGCATGAACCGCATCAGCGCCTCTCGGGGGAGGCCGTAGCGCGTCGCCTGATTCATGAACGTCGGGTTGCCGATG
>CADCTF010000076.1:402-1074 GCA_902805655.1 uncultured Acidimicrobiales bacterium | reverse complement strand
AGGGTGATCACGCCGTCGGCCACGCCGAGCCCCCTGATCAGCTGGGCGCCGGACGCCGAGACCATGCTGCGCCACGCCCTCGACGTGCGCATCGACGAGTCGCTCCCGATGGAGGTCCCGGAGGGCTGCACCGCGCGGGAGGTGCTGGCCGACGCGACCCGGAAGCGCTGGCGTCCCGTCGTGGGCGACCTGGTGGACGAGTGGTCCGACGCCGAGATGGTGGACAACCTCGACTACACGGTCTTCCCGAACTTCCACCCCTGGGGGGCGTTCAACCGGATCGTGTACCGGTTCCGCCCCAACGGCGACGACCACCGCTCCGCGATCATGGAGTGCTTCTTCCTGGCGCCCTTCGACGGCGAGCGTCCGGCGCCCGCGCCGGTGCACCGCCTCGGCCCCGACGACCCCTGGACCGACGCCGACGAGCTCGGTGTGCTCGGCAAGGTCTTCGACCAGGACGTGTTCAACATGGAGCGGGTGCAGCGCGGCCTCGAGACGACCGCCAAGCCCGGCATCACGCTCGGCAACTACCAGGAGAGCAAGGTGCGCTGGCTGCACGACGTGCTCGGGACCTGGGTGGGGGAGGACTAGCTGTTGTGTCCTGCCAGGTTGGTGACGCGGCTGGCGGGTGGGCCGCCGATGGCGGTGTGGTAGCGGTGATGGTTGTAGCGG
>CADCTF010000076.1:0-392 GCA_902805655.1 uncultured Acidimicrobiales bacterium | reverse complement strand
CGGGCGGGGCCTCGCCTCCGTCGGGCACGGGGGCGGGACGCTTCGCGGCGATGCCCGCGGGGACGCCCGAGGGGTCCACCGGCATGCCGAACACCTGGCCGTTGTGGCTGTGGGCCAGCTGGTGCAGCGAGAAGGCGGCCTGGTGCGAGCTCCACTGGCCCTGGGCGTCGAGCGCCTGGTTGACCGACTGCTTGGCCAGCTTCAGGGCGAAGCTCGGCTTCGTGGCGATGCGCGCCGCGAGGTCGAGGGTCCGGCTCTCGAGCTCGTCCCTCGGCACCACCTGGTTCACCATCCCGAGCCGGTGCGCCTCCTCGGCCCCGAACTCGTCGCCGGTGAACAGCAGCTCCTTGGCCTTCCGGGCGCCGAGCTCCCACGGGTGGGCGAAGAGCTCG
>CADCTF010000075.1 GCA_902805655.1 uncultured Acidimicrobiales bacterium | reverse complement strand
TGGGCGAGCACCTGCCGGCCGACTGGACCGGCATGGGCGGGCTTCCCGAGGACGAGCGGGAAGCGTTCCGCGTGCAGTGGCGGCGCACCCTGGGCGAGCACTCGATGCTCGCCGTCTCCTGGCCGGAGCAGTACGGCGGTGCCGGCCTGAGCCTGGTCGAGCAGGTGGTGCTCGCGGAGGAGTTCGCCCTGGCGGGTGCGCCGCAGGGCAGCGAGAACGACTCCTTCGGGATCGGCATGCTCGGCAACACGCTCATCCACCTGGGCACCGAGGAGCAGAAGGCCCACTACCTGCCCAAGATCCTGTCCGGCGAGCAGCGCTGGTGCCAGGGCTACTCCGAGCCCGAGGCCGGCTCCGACCTCGCCGGCATCCGCACCTCCGCCGTCCTCGACGGCGACGAGTGGGTGATCAACGGGCAGAAGACCTGGACGTCGGCCGGTCACCTCGCCGACCACATCTTCCTGCTCGCCCGCACCGACGCCGACGCCCCCAAGCACCGCGGCATCACCTTCCTGCTCGTGCCCATGGAGCAGCCGGGCGTCGAGGTGCGCCCGATCCGCAACCTGGCCGGCTACTCGCTGTTCAACGAGGTCTTCTTCACCGACGCCCGCACCGCGCGCTCCGAGGTCGTCGGCGAGGTGAACGACGGCTGGCGCGTCGCGATGGCGCTGCTGGGGTTCGAGCGCGGTGTCACCGCCACCACCGACGCCATCCGCTTCCGCGCCGAGCTCGACCGCCTGTTCGCCCTCGCCCGCGAGCGCGGGCTGACCTCCGACGCGCGTGTCCGGGACCGCCTCGCCTGGTGCCACAGCAGGGTCGAGGTGATGCGCTTCCGCGGGCTGCAGGCCCTGACGCGCTCGCTCGCCGGACAGCGCCCGGGCCCCGAGTCGGCGATCAGCAAGATCATCTGGAGCGAGTACGCCCAGGCCTACACCGAGCTGGCGATGGAGATCCTCGGGCCCGAGGCGCTCGTGCCCTCGGGCCAGCGCACCGGCGGTCTGCTGCAGATGCCGGAGGCCGGCACCGAGAACTCCCCGCTGTCCTGGGTGGAGACGTTCCTCGCGGCACGCGCCGGCAC
>CADCTF010000074.1 GCA_902805655.1 uncultured Acidimicrobiales bacterium | reverse complement strand
CGGCCACCTGCGCGGCGACCAGTCGTTCCCGGACGCCGCCCGCACCGCGCTGCGCGACGGCCAGCTGCGCGCCAACCTCGGCCACGCGACCACCACGATCCGCGACAAGCGCGCGCGGGTGGTCGCCGAGGTGCCGGACTGGGAGCAGCTCCGCGCCGCCGGCAAGGCGCTCAAGGCCGCCACCATGGCGCGCCTCGACGAGCACCTGGAAGAACTGGAGCGGCAGGTCACCGCCCGCGGCGGCACCGTGCACTGGGCCCGGGACGCCAACGAGGCCAACGAGATCGTCACCCGGCTCGTGCAGGCCACCGGGGCGACCGAGGTGGTCAAGGTCAAGTCGATGGCCACCCAGGAGATCGGGCTCAACGAGGCGCTGGAGGCCGTGGGCCTCGACGTCTTCGAGACCGACCTGGCCGAGCTGATCGTCCAGCTCGGCGAGGACAAGCCGTCGCACATCCTGGTCCCGGCGATCCACAAGAACCGCGCCGAGATCCGGGAGATCTTCGCCCGCACCATCCCCGGCGTCGACCCCGGGCTCACCGACGAGCCCCGCAAGCTGGCCATGGCCGCCCGGGCCCACCTGCGCGAGCGGTTCCTGCGCGCCCGCGTGGCGGTCAGCGGGGCCAACTTCGGCATCGCCGAGACCGGCACCCTCGCCGTGGTGGAGAGCGAGGGCAACGGCCGGATGTGCCTCACCCTGCCGCAGACGCTGATCACCGTGATGGGCATCGAGAAGCTCGTCCCGACCTGGCAGGACCTCGAGGTCTTCCTGCAGCTGCTGCCGCGCTCCTCGACCGGCGAGCGGATGAACCCCTACACGTCCACCTGGACCGGGGTCAGCCCCGGCGACGGGCCCCAGGAGTTCCACCTGGTGCTGCTGGACAACGGGCGGACGGCGGTGCTGGCCGACGAGGTGGGCCGCGAGGCGCTGCACTGCATCCGCTGCTCGGCCTGCCTCAACGTCTGCCCGGTCTACGAGCGCACCGGCGGGCACGCCTACGGCTCGGTCTACCCCGGCCCGATCGGCGCGGTGCTCTCCCCGCAGCTCACCGGCGTCGAGGACAACGCCTCGCTGCCGTAC
>CADCTF010000073.1 GCA_902805655.1 uncultured Acidimicrobiales bacterium | reverse complement strand
GATCCCGCTGGTCTGAGCGGCCACGTCCGCCGCTGCTGGCGGCGCCGGGCCACGGCGCTGAGCCCGGAGACTCACAGCCTCTTCCCAGGTCGATCGGTTGCCGGGCCCCGTGCCCCATGTCACACTTCGGGAGTTATTTCCACTACGGATCGTCGGGCACGTACCTGCCCGTGGAAAGGAAGTGTGGCGTGGCCACAGTCCAGTTCAGCGAAGCGACCCGGGTCTACCCGGGCGCCGACCACCCCTCCGTCGACAAGCTCAACCTGGAGATCGGCGACGGCGAGTTCATGGTCCTCGTCGGCCCCTCCGGCTGCGGCAAGTCGACCTCGCTCCGCATGCTCGCCGGCCTGGAGGAGGTGAACGCGGGCGCCATCCACATCGGCGACCGTGACGTCACCGACCTGCCGCCCAAGGACCGCGACATCGCGATGGTCTTCCAGAACTACGCCCTGTACCCCCACATGACCGTGGGCGACAACATGGGCTTCGCTCTGAAGATGGCGGGCGTCAACAAGAACGAGCGCCAGCAGCGCGTCCAGGAGGCCGCCAAGCTCCTCGGCCTCGAGGACTTCCTCAACCGCAAGCCGAAGGCCCTCTCCGGCGGCCAGCGCCAGCGCGTCGCCATGGGTCGCGCGATCGTCCGCTCGCCCCAGGTCTTCCTGATGGACGAGCCGCTGTCGAACCTCGACGCCAAGCTCCGCGTCTCCACCCGCACCCAGATCGCGGCCCTGCAGACCCGGCTCGGCGTCACCACCGTCTACGTGACCCACGACCAGGTCGAGGCCATGACGATGGGTGACCGCGTGGCGGTCATGAAGGACGGCGTCCTCCAGCAGGTCGACAGCCCGCTGAAGCTCTACGACACCCCGAAGAACCTCTTCGTGGCGGGCTTCATCGGCTCCCCGGCCATGAACCTCATCGAGGGCACCGTCGTCGACGGCGGCATCAAGGTCGGCGACTACACCGTGCCGGTCCCCCGCGAGTGGCTGGCCAAGGCCGCCGGTGAGGACAAGCTCACCATCGGCATCCGCCCGGAGAACTTCGACATCTCCGACACGGGCGAGGGCATCGGCCTCGACGTCGC
>CADCTF010000072.1 GCA_902805655.1 uncultured Acidimicrobiales bacterium | reverse complement strand
AGGTCGAGGGGGTCGGCGTTCACGGCGTAGGAGCCGAGCGAGGCGAACATCAGGATGCCCGCGTACAGGTAGGGCCGCGGGATGCGCAGCAGCTTCACCCAGATGCCGACCAGCGGCAGGTTGAGCACCAGCAGCATGACGTTGCCGATGAACAGCGAGGCGATCAGCGTCCAGACCAGCGTCGACTCCGTCGTCAGCAGCGTCGGTCCCGGCTGGATCCCGTAGCCCTGGAAGGCGGCCAGCAGGATGGCCGCGGTGGCCGACGTGGGCAGCCCCAGCGTCAGCAGGGGCACGAGCACCCCGGCGGCCGCGGCGTTGTTGGCCGCCTCCGGACCGGCGACGCCCTCGATGGCGCCGCGGCCGAACTCTTCGGGGTGCTTCGTCAGCCGGCGCTCGGTGGCGTAGGAGAGGAAGGTGGGGATCTCGGCCCCGCCCGCCGGCAGTGCGCCGAACGGGAAGCCGAAGGCGGTGCCGCGCAGCCAGGGCTTCCACGAGCGCTTGAAGTCCTGCCGGGTCATGAACGAGCCCTTCGAGCTCATCACCTCCACCGGCCCGTGCCGCAGCCGGGACGCGACGTGCAGCGCCTCGCCGACGGCGAACAGCGCCACGGCGACGATGACCACGTCGATGCCGTCCGCCAGCTGGGGCAGCCCGAAGGTGAAGCGCTGCTGCCCGGTGAGCAGGTCGGTGCCCACCAGGCCGAGGAACAGCCCGACGCAGAGCGAGGCCAGCCCGCGCAGCGGCGAGGAGCCCAGCACGGTGGCCACGGCCAGGAAGGCGAGCAGCGCCAGGGCGAAGTAGTCGGCCGGGCCGATCGAGATCGCGAGCTCGACCACCGTCGGGGCCACCAGGGCCAGCAGCAGGGTGGCGATCGTGCCGGCCACGAACGACCCGATCGCCGCGGTGCCCAGCGCGGCCGCGCCGCGGCCGGCCTTGGCCATCCGGTTGCCCTCGAGCGCCGTCATGATCGAGCTGGACTCGCCGGGGGTGTTGAGCAGGATGGACGTCGTCGACCCGCCGTACATGCCGCCGTAGTAGATGCCGGCGAACATGATGAAGGCCGCCGTCGGCTCCAGCACGTAGGT
>CADCTF010000071.1 GCA_902805655.1 uncultured Acidimicrobiales bacterium | reverse complement strand
CACGACCCACACGGCGACGCCCATGGCGATGCAGGCGGTGCCCACCTTGGCGACGGAGCGCGCCACGCGGCGTCCGTCGAGCGAACCCACCCGCCGCTGGAGCACCACGAGGGCGACGACGGCGGCGACGGTGTAGGCGATGGCGTACGCGGCGGCCAGGCCCGGGATGCCGAACGGCCCGATGAAGGCGAGCGCGAGGAGGCCGTTGAGCGCGTTCTCGCCGACGTTCAGGACGAACGGGGTCTTCGTGTCGCGCAGCGCGTAGAACCCGCGGAGCGCGAACAGGTAGATCGAGAACCCGAACAGCCCTGCGGCGAAGGCGGCGAGGGTGTCGGCGGTCAGCACCGCCGAGCTCACGCTGAGCGCCCCGCGCTCCAGCAGGGCCGACACGATCGGCCGGGCCAGCACCACGTACCCGGTGGCCGCCGGGAGGATCACGAGCGCCATCAGGCGAACGCCGGTGGAGAAGCGGTCCCGGTAGGTCGGGTGGTCGCCCCGCTGCGCTGCGGAGGACAGCTCGGGGACGAGCGTCGTCATCAGCGACACGGCCACGAGCGCGTGCGGCAGCTGGAAGAAGATGAAGGCGCCGGTGTACGCCGAGACGCCGCCCTGCTCGCGGTTGGCGAGGATGAGCACGACGAGCAGCGAGAGCTGGTTGGTGAGGACGTAGCCGAGCGTCCACCCGGTGAGCCGGCCGACGCTGCGCACGGCCGGGTGGCGGAAGTCGAGGTTCCAGCGCAGGTGCACCCGGTGGCGCTTCAGCGCCGGCAGCAGCGCGAGGGTCATGAGGACGATGCCGGCGGTCGTGCCCAGGCCGAGCGCGAGCAGGAGCACGGGGTCGTCCCTGACCTGCTCCAGGGTCGGGGTCCCACCGGCGAGCCGGGGCAAGGCCAGCAGCATGGCGGTGACCGCCACGTTGTTGATCGTGGGGGCGAAGGCGGGTGTGGCGAAGCGGCGGCGGGCGTTGAGGAGGGCGGTGCCGAGCGCCGTGAGCCCGAAGAACAGGATCTGGGGGACGAACATGCGGAGCAGGTCGGTCGCCACCGCCTGCTGGTCTGCGGCCACATCCCCCTCCACCCCCACCGTGTAGAGC
>CADCTF010000070.1 GCA_902805655.1 uncultured Acidimicrobiales bacterium | reverse complement strand
AGGATGCGCGACGACATGCTCGCCTTCGCCAGGTGCATGCGCGGCGAGGGCATCGACTTCCCCGATCCCGAGCTCGGTGAGGGCGGACGCATGGAGGCGACCGCCGGCGACATCGACGACCCCGAGTTCCAGGAGGCCCAGGAGACCTGCTCGGACCGGACGGGCGGCATCGGGATGGCCCGCAGGGCACCGGCCGGGAGCCAGCGGTGAGGCGGCCACGAGTCGTCGTGGCAGTGAGCGGGCTGGCTGCTGTCGCGGCCGGCGCCCTGCTGCTCGGCGCCGGGAACCCCCACGGCTCGGCGGCCGACACCGGCGTGGCCACACCGGCCCTGCAGACGGTGGCCGTCACCACCCGTGACCTCGTCGAGCGGGAAGAGCTCGACGGCACCCTCGGCTACGGCGAGCGACAGGACGTCGGCCTCGCGGCCCAGGGCACGATCACCGCACTGGCGGCCGAGGGGTCGGTCGTCGACCGGGGCGGCGTGATCGCAGAGGTGGACGGGCGCGCTGTGCGCCTCCTCTTCGGGAGCCGCCCGCTCTGGCGGGTGCTCGGCCCGAACGTCGACGACGGACCCGACGTGCGCCAGATCGAGGAGAACCTCATCGCCCTCGGCCACGCCACCTCGGCCGACCTCACGGTGGACGACGACTGGACCGGCGCGACCACAGCAGCGGTGAAGCGCTGGCAGGAAGCCGGCGGCGTGGAGCGGTCGGGCACGATCGCGCCGGGTGACGTCGTGGTGCTGCCGGCTGCCGCTCGCATCGCAGAGCACACCGTCTCGATCGGCAGCCCGGCCGCCTCGGGCCCGGTGCTCGGCGTGACCGGCACCGAGAAGGTGGTGACCGTCGACCTCGAGGCGTCGCGCCGCGAGCTCCTCCCCGTCGGCAGCGGGGTGGACGTAGAGCTGCCCGACGGGATGAAGGTGGCCGGCACCACCTGGTCCGTGTCGTCGGTGGTGACACCGCCGGCAGACGAGTCGCAGGGCGGCGAGCCCACCGTCGGGGTGGTCGTCGCCCTCGCGGGCGGCACGGACACCGCGTTCGACTCGTCACCCGTCGGGGTGATCGTCACCGCCCGGAAGGCCGAGGGCGCCCTCACCGTCCCGGTGGACGCGCTGCTGGCGGTGGCAGAGGGCGGGTACGCCGTCGAGCGCGTGCGCAGCGGGCACACCCAGCTGGTGGGCGTCGAGCCCGGTGCGTTCGCCGACGGCTACGTGCAGGTGACCGGCGACCTCACGGAGGGCGACGAGGTGGTGGTGCCGCGATGAGCGCCGTCCTGGAGCTCGACGACGTGGTCAAGGAGTACGCCGGCGACCCGCCGGTGCGGGCCCTCGACGGGCTGACCTGCCGGGTGGACGACGGCGAGCTGGTCGCCATCGTCGGGCCGTCGGGCTCGGGCAAGTCGACCCTGCTCAACATCGTGGGTGCGCTCGACCGTCCCACCGCCGGGATCGCCCGCATCGCGGGCACCGACCTCGCCAGCCTCGACGACGCCCAGCTGTCGGCGCTGCGGGCCATGCGCATCGGCTTCGTGTTCCAGCAGTTCCACCTACTCGACGGCCTCGACGCCGTGGACAACGTGGCCACCGGGCTGCTCTACCGCGGCGTGCCCCGCCGCCGGCGGGAAGCCAGCGCCACAGAAGCGCTGGTGCGAGTGGGTCTGGCGCACCGCGCCCACCACCGCCCGTCGCAGCTGTCGGGAGGCGAGCGTCAGCGGGTGGCGATCGCCCGAGCGCTGGTCGCCGACCCGGCCATCGTCCTGGCCGACGAGCCAACTGGCAACCTCGACTCGCGCACGGGCGCGGACGTGCTCGCCCTGCTGCACCGGCTGCACGACGACGGCTCCACCATCATCGTCGTCACCCACGACAACGTCATCGCGGAGTCGATGCCCCGCCAGGTGGCGGTGCGCGACGGGAAGGTCGAGCGCGACAGCACACCGGTGGCGGCATGAGCACGCCTCTCGCTCCCAGCCGGCTCCTGGCATCCGACGTGCTCGGCACCGGCCTCGTCGGGTTGCGGGCCAAGCGGACCCGCATCGTGCTCACCGCGCTCGGCATCGCCATCGGCATCGCCGCGATGGTCGCCGTGCTCGGCATCTCGGCCTCGAGCCGCAGCGACCTGCTGGCCGAGCTCGACCGCCTCGGCACCAACCTGCTCCAGGTCGAGCCGGGGCAGTCGTTCCTCGGCGAGGACGCGGAGCTCCCGGAGTCGGCGCCCGCCATGATCCGCCGGATCGAGCCGGTGCAGGCGGCTGCCGCCACCCGCAAGGTCCCCGACGCGGCGGTGCGGCGCACCGACCGCATCCCCGAAGAGGAGACAGGCGGCATCTCGGTGGTGGCTACCGAGCCGAGCCTGGCCGAGGTGCTCGGCGCCACGCTGGCGTCAGGAACGTTCCTGAACGACGCCACCGCCCGCTATCCCTCGGTCGTGCTCGGTGCCGTGGCGGCCGAGCGTCTCGGCATCACCTCCGTGGACGGCGCGCCCCAGGTTTGGCTCGGCGGATCGTGGTTCCAGGTGGTCGGCATCCTCGACGAGGTGCCACTTGCCCCCGACATCGACCGCTCCGCCCTCATCGGCTACGAGGTGGCCGAGGAGCGCTTCGGCATCGACAGCTCGGCGTCCACCGTGCGAGTGCGCACCGACCCGTCGCAGGTCGACTCGGTGCGCTCCGTGCTGGCCGCAACCGCCAACCCAGAGGCGCCCAACGAGGTATCGGTGTCGCGGCCGTCCGACGCTCTGGCCGCCAAGGCGGCGGCCGACGACGCACTGACCGCGCTGCTGCTCGGACTGGGAGCCGTGGCCCTGGTGGTGGGCGGGGTCGGCATCGCGAACGTGATGGTCATCTCGGTGCTGGAGCGGCGGACGGAGATCGGTCTCCGCCGGGCCCTCGGCGCCACTCGGCGCCACATCCGCCTCCAGTTCCTGGTCGAGGCGGTGCTGCTGGCCATGACCGGCGGCGTCGTCGGCGTGCTGCTCGGCGCAACCGTCACCACCGGCTACGCCCAGATGCGTGGATGGGCTGTGGACGTGCCGCTCGTGGCCATTCTCGGCGGCGTCGCCTCGGCACTCGCAGTGGGGACGGCCGCAGGGCTCTACCCCGCAGCACGAGCGGCGCGGCTCGCTCCTGCGGAGGCCGTGCGACCAGCGTGAGCACTGAACGCCGACGCAACCTCCACCCGCCGTCCCCCAAGACACCGCCGGCGACGTCACCGCCTCGATCACCGCCTCGCTCACCGCGGACAGGAGCGTCAGAGGGTGACAACTGCTCCGCAGGCCTCGCTCACCAGCCGCAGCGACCGCTCACGTAGTTCGGTCGGATACGTCCACGGTGCCGGCACCCTCCCACCTTCCCTTGTGGGCTCAGTGCCTTAATCAATCCGGGACTTCATGGCACCGTGTCAGCACTGAGGTCGCTGTCCACGGCGGCAGGTGCTGTCGAGTAGATGCTCCGCCGCTGAGGGCAGGCACCTCCTCCTGGCGCGACTGGCGCGCTCACTCCGATTGCCAGACCTGGCTCCAGTGCGTCACCATCGCTGTCTGGCCGCTGCCGGGTGTGCCATCAGGGAGGGTCCACCCGTTGACGTTGTTGAGGCTTGGGTTGGTGGCGATCATGAAGACGGAGCTGCCGGCGAACACGTTCGGCACCTGTTCCGCCAGCTCCATCCCGATGGCTTCGACGGCGGCTTTGCGGACCTCGATGTCGTCGCTCGAACCGAGGATCTGGATCTGCTCGTCGAGCGTTGCGCTGGTGTAGTTGGACGTGTTGTTCGCTTGTGTCGGGACGGGGCCGAAGGTGTTGTCGAAGGTGGTGAAGGGGTCGGCCTCACTGCCGAAGGTCCAGCAGTTGATCATGTACTCACCGGCGAAGGGCGGGTCCGTGTCGGCCGTGCCGATCACGTCGGTGATGTACTGGGTGACCTCGATGGTGCTGAGGGTGACGTCCACGCCCACGTCGCTCCACATCGCCTGGTACACCTGGGAGCGCTCCCGTTGCGCCGGGTCGACGCCGCACTGGTACTCGATGGACACCGGGCTGCCGGGTGCCTTGCCGTCGGAGCGACTCGGGTCGTCGATGTACTCCTGGAGCGACGCCCTGGCCGCCTCGGTGTCGTAGGCGGGCCAGGCGGCGGCGACCGCTTCGGAGTAGTACGGGCTTTCGGCACCGAAGAACTGCGTCATGGGTGGGGTGATGCCGGTCCCGCTCATGACGGTGATCACGTCGTCCTGGTTGATGGCGTGGGCGAGCCCGCGTCGGACACGGGGGTCGTCGACGGGCGGCACCAGCGTGTTGATGACGGAGCCGCCGGCGCTGTTGCCGACGAAGACGCTCGTCTTCAGGATGTCTTGCTCCTCGTCGGCGAGGGCGCGAGCAACGATGTGCTCGCGCTGGCTCGCGATGGCGTCGAGGTCACCGGCGACGAGGCTGGAGTAACGGGACTCCTCATCGGTGAGGGGGCGGAACGTGATGCGGTCGAGGTACGGCAGGCCTTCCTGCCAGTAGTCCTCGTTTCGCTCGACCACCAGGTTGTTGTCCTTGGTCCAGCTGACGAACGTGAACGGCCCGGTGCCCACGGGGCTGTCGATGTAGGCATCTCCCTTCGCCTCGGCCGCCGTGGGGGAGAAGGGCATGCCGGCCGGGGTGACGAGCACGTCGGGGAACGCGGCGCTGCTCTGCGACAGCTTGTAGACCCCGGTGAGCTCCCCGGTCACGTCGAAGGAGGTCACGTACCGCAGCGCGCCCTGGAGCGTCGATGTGCTCGCCTTCAGGTACGTGTCGAAGTTCGACTTGATGGCCTCCGCGTCGAGCGGCGTCCCGTCGTGGAATGTCACGCCCTCGCGCAGGGTCAGCGTGTACTCGGTGAGGTCCTCGTTGGGGACCAAGGACTCGGCCAGATATGGCTCCACGGTCCGCTCGGCGGTCTGCACCATCAGCGGGTCCATGATCGCGTAGCCGATGTTCAAGTTGAAGGTCCCGGTTCCCGGCCGCAGGCTCGTGGACTCTGCGATGAGCCCGACGGAGATGTCGCCGCCCCGTGTCGGCTCCCCCTCGTCGCTCGGCTCGGTGGTCGCGACGCCCGCCTCCGTCCCTGGATCGTTCTCCGCACCGGCGTCGTCGGTGTCATCGCCACCGCCACATGCAACCAGGGCCATGCTCAGCGCCGCCACCAAGGCTGCGCGTCGCAACAGGGGCCATGACGCCCTCGGTTCAGAGCGAAGTGCGTGCATGGAGCCCCCCCAGGCTTGCGATCCGCTGACTGCGGCCGACTCGTCGATACTACTATCGATGAGAGTTCACACAAGGGCGGTTGTCGGCAGTGAGCCATACTCTCCGTTGGCGGCCGTCGGGTGAGCGGAAGTAGGTGCGCATGCCTAGCGACCTCGGCAAGGAGCGCGACCAGGCGCGACGCGCTCTCTCCCGCAAGGAGGCGAAAACCCGCACCCGCCACCGCCTCCTGACCGCTGCGCTGCACATCCTCGACGAGGAGGGCGAGGGTGCGTTGACGACGACGAACGTGACCAAGCGTGCCGGGACGGCGCAATCCACGTTCTACGCCCACTTCGCAGACATGGACGAGCTC
>CADCTF010000069.1 GCA_902805655.1 uncultured Acidimicrobiales bacterium | reverse complement strand
GTCGCAGCCAGGCCGGTGGCCTCCAGCGACTTGACGATCGACCAGTACGAGCGTGGCGCGAAGAACGGGGAGCCGGCCTGCACCGCCATGCGGCCCCGGTCGCCGAGGAGCCGGCCGAGGAGGCCGTAGAACTCGACGGTGTAGAGCTTGGCCGTCTCGGTGGCGTCGGGGTCCGGCAGGTCCACCAGCACCACATCGAAGGCCCGGCCTCCGTGGCGTCGGGCCCAGGCGAAGGCGTCCTCCGCCACCACCTCCACCCGGTCGTCCTCGAAGGCCGCCTCGTTGCGCTCCGAGAGCCATGCGTCTGTTCGTGCCAGCCTGACCACGGCCGGGTCGAGGTCCACCAGGGTCACCTGCTCGACGTCGCGGTAGCGGAGCACCTCGCGCAGCGCGAGGCCGTCGCCGCCCCCGAGCACGAGGACGCGCGCATGCGGGCCCGCCATGGCCGGGTGCACCAGGCTCTCGTGATACCGGTGCTCGTCGAGGCTCGAGAACTGCAGGTCGCCGTCGAGGTACAGGCGCACGTCTCGCTCACGCCAGCTGCCGGCACGGGCGGAGGTGACGACGATCTCCTGGTACGGACTTCGCTCGGCGTGCACGATCGGGTGCCGGTAGAGCCGCTGGCGGGCGGTCACCTCGAACTGGGCGGCATAGGCCGATGCGACGCCGAGCAGCCCCAGGCCGGCCACGGTGGCGCCGAGGACGAGCAGGCGGCTCCGTCGGACAAGGCTCGGGCCGAACAGCCAGCCGGTGAGCAGCCCGGCGGTCGCCACGTTGACGGCACCGACGAGCAGCGCGCCCTGCAGCAGTCCGAAGGTCGGCAGCAGGACGAACGGGAAGGCGAGACCTCCGAGAAGGGCTCCGAGATAGTCGGCGGCCGAGAGGTCGGCCACCGCGCCGGACGCGTCCTGGCGACGCACTCGCTGTACGAGCTCCATGAGCAGCGGGATCTCCGCACCGATCAGCGCGCCGATCGCAGTCGCCACCAGGAGCAGGACGGGCGTGTAGAGGTTGAGCCAGCTGAAGGCGGCGTACAGCAAGGGAACGGAGAAGCCGCCGAGAAGCCCCAGTGAGAGCTCGACGACGGCGAACGCAGGCACCGGCCATCGCAGCAGTGGCTTGACCAACAGCGCGCCGACGCCCATGGCCGCCATGACGAAGCCGAGGACGAGCGACGTCTGCTGGATCGAGCTGCCGGTCAGGTATGACCCGAGGGTGATGAGCGCCAGCTCGTAGATGAGGCCGCAGGCCGCGCAGACGAAGACGGCGACCAGGATGATGCGGCGCGTCCAGGCCCCCCGTGGCTCGACTCCGTCGTCGTGCGCACCGGCCCCCGGAGGCCCGGTGTCGACCCCCTCGGTGCCGACCAGGGTCTTCACCATCTCGCCGAGCTCACGCGATGGCAGCGGCGAGGATGGCTCCGAGGGCGACGTGGTTGGCGGCGAGCACCCAGGCCGCCGGGTTCGGGGCGGGGTCCGTGACGATGGCCCCGAGGTCGCCCGGCGTCAGGCGGTCGAGAACGAGGAAGGCAACGGCCAGCAGGGCGATGCCCGCCAGGCCGAAGGCCGTCGCGCTGAGCAACCCCTCGAGGAAGCCGTCGAGGGACGTGAGGATCGACACGGTCACGACCATCCCGACGGCGACCACACCCGAGGCCACGACCACGGCGGCGTTCACGTTGTGCTCGGCGTAGATCAGCTGCCCGAGGTTGCCCGGTGTCAGGAGATCGATGATGCGATAGCCGATGGCGAGCAGGGCGATGGCGACAGCGCCCCACGCCGCGATCTCGCCCAGCTCCACCAGCAGGTCGCCTAGGTCAACTCCTCCGAAGTCCATGCGCTTCCTCTCCTCCTCCGGCACCACGGCCGTCGTCTCGTCGCGATGATCGCCGGCGAGGGCGGGTCACTTGCCGGCTCCTGGGCCGCCGCCCCGGAAGCCACCGCCACCTCCTCGGGTGCTCGAGGCCCCCTCGCCCCGAGGTCCGTACGACCTGGATGACCGGCCCCAGTACCCACCGATGATGAGGGGGTAGCGGTTGTGCATCCGCTCGTGGCGGTCCAGCTCCACCCGTGAGCCGGTCGGCTCCGGGAACACCGCGACGATGTAGTCACGGTTGCGCATGAACGTCGCCTGCTCTTCCGTGAAGCGGTCGCGGGGACCGACCTCGTCGGCGATCTGCTCGGCCGTGACGTCCACCGCCGCCCCTGAGAGCCAGGTGTCGGACCGTGCCGTATCCGCCGCGTACGTCGCGTCGAGGTACCCCCGCACTGCCTCCTGCGTCGGGCCGGTCCCCGATCCGCACCCGGCGAGCAGCGCTACGGCGACGACGAGCGCACAGACCTGCACCCGTCGCCAGCGCCACGTCGACGGCAGAGCCCGGGTCACGGGACGACGTCGGCGGGGGCGGGCCGGCGTTCCACGCGGGTGCACGTCACCACGACCTCGCCCGTCTGCGGGTAGCTGTGCCAGGTGCGCCAGGTAGCGGCCCGAGGTGATCGGAACCGGGCCTGGACGCCAGTCATGGCCAGCGGATCACCGGGGAAGACGCCGCACACGGCGGCCGGGTCGGCGGAGAGGAGGGCGAGGAGCTCGCCCACGTGCCTTCGGAGCGCGTCCGGCCGGAGTCGCGACGTGGCGGACCGGAAGCGGTGACAGGCACCGGGCAGGTCGGTCACCCGTCGCCTGGGCAGCCCGTCGTCCTGCACCCCGGCTCCTGTCCCGCACGCCACCGTCTCTGAATAGAGGACCCGGCCGCGTTCGATCATCAGCACCTGATGGGAGGCACCGAGGATGCGCAGGTCCATGGAGCGCTCACCGTCGGCGACGGTGCGGGTCACGAGCGCTTCCTGCGTGGGAAGGTCGAGGCACAGGCGCAGCGCGGCGGCGCTGACGTCTTGGAACACGGCCGGCAGGCGCATCACCCCAGAGCTCATTCGGTGACGGGGAAGATGTCGAAGGCCCGGGGCAGCACCTCGTGCCCGACCGAGACCTCCCAGCTCTCCCCGAAGCGCTCGCACGACAGCAGGCGGCCCTCAGGTCCGCGGTAGTCGGCATAGCGGGAGGTGCCGCTCGGCGCGGTGCCGGTCGTCCCCTCGGCCCGGAACGAGGCCTCACCGTCCTCCTGCAGCGAGAACGAGATCTGGTTGTGGCGGACCGTCGGGCTTCCTGGCTCGCCGTCGAGCTCCCCCCGACCGACCCGTTGCCACAGCACCACGGTGATGCCTTCGTCCTCCTCGACTGACAACCAGTGCTGCTCTTGGCCGTCGCTGATCAGGTGCTCGTCCCAGGTGTAGCCCTTCTCGTCGAAGCGGAGCGAGCCGCGCACCAGGAACTCGCGGGCCTCGTAGCCGATCACGTCACCCACCTTCAACCGACGCAGGTAGTCCTCGTTGCCGTGAACGGCTGCCATCGGGTCCCTCGGCGGCGCGGTGGCCGACCTCGTACCCGCTGACCTCGACGCCTGGCGCCGGTAGAGGGCGATGGCGACTGCTGCCGCGACGGCGACCAGCACCACGATGACGACAGCGTCCACAGGTCCTCTTGGCGGCGATGGGGGGCGACCCCACGATAACCACCGCGGCAACCAACGACCGATCTCGGTCCAGCTCGGCGTTGGCGTCCGCTAGATCGGCGGCAGCGACTGGTGAAGGCCGATCAGGGGACGCAGCGGATCACCTCTCTCCGCCAGCCGGTCGAACACTGTCCGGATGGTCCAACGGTCCGAACGCAGTGACTCGTCTTCGACCTCATCCCACTCGATGGGCACCGATACGGGCGCTCCGGGTGACGGGCGGGCGGAGAAGGGCGCGATGAGCGTCTTGTTGATGGCGTTCTGCGTGTAGTCGAGGCGCGCCAGACCCTTCCGGTCCGCCTTCACCCACTGCCAGGAGACCAGCTCCGGCACCGTGGTGCCGATCGCACGCGAGATCGATTCCACCCACGCGCGTGTGTCATCGAAGGTGCACCCGCCGGCAATCGGCACCCACACCTGGAGACCCCGTTTCCCGGTCACCTTCGGCTGCCCGACGACTCCGAGATGCTCGAGGGCCGTGCGGTAGAGCCTCGTCAGCAACACCAGCTCCTCCCACGATGTCTTGGAGCCGGGGTCGACATCGATCAGGGCCCACGTCGGCTCACGGGGGTCCCGCACAGAGGACGTCCAGGGGTTCAGCTCGATGGCGCCGTAGTTCGCCATCCACGCCAGCGCCGGGATGCTGTCCGGTACGAAGTACCACTGCGTCTCGCCGGGATCGGCCTCCTGGTTGTGCCAGCGGGTCAGCCATTCCGGCGCATGCGAGGGCACCTCCTTGTGCCAAAACCCGGGCTTGTCGACGCCACTCGGGTAGCGGTGGAGGTTCACCGGACGGTCCCACAGGTACGGCAGCTGCCACGGCCCGACCTGCACTGCGAACCGGATCAGGTCGCGCTTGGTCACTGGTGGTTCGCCGTCGCGCCCTGGGAAGAGGACCTTGTCGAGGTTGGTGAGCCGCACGGTGTGGCCCTGCAGCTCCCAGCTGCCGTCCTTCTTCAGTGCGTCCAGCTCGGCCAGCTCGTCGTCGTTCGGCGGGTCCCATGTGGGGATCTCCGGTCGGAGGCGCTCCTCCGCCTCCGCCGCCGGCGCCCCTGAGCGCCAGCGCGCATCGGGGGCGGCGAGCACCTCGTCGTTCGTTCGGCCCGTCTTCACCGAGTGCGGATGGTCCTCTGCGTCCCAGCCGGGCACGGCGACCTCGTCGTTCTTGTGCAGGAGCAGCCACTGCTCCTTGCCACCTGTCGCTCGGTCGGTCCGCACGAGCACGAACCGGCCGCGCAGCTTCTCGCCCTCGAGGTCGAAGTGCAGCTCTCCGCTGCGCACGGCCTTGCCGGCGTCTGCATCCTTCGGCTTGGCCGGCGCCCACGTACCCCAGTCCCAGACGATGACGTCACCGCCGCCGTACTCGCCTTTCGGGATCACGCCTTCGAACGAGAAGTACTCGATGGGGTGGTCTTCGACGTGGATCGCCTGGCGCCGCGCCTTCGGGTCGAGCGTCGGGCCCTTCGGCACGGCCCAGCTCACGAGCACCCCGTCGATCTCCAGGCGGAAGTCGTAGTGGAGCCGGGTGGCCCTGTGTCGCTGGACGACGAAGCGACCGCCCGGGCCCGCCGCCGGTGTCGGCGGCGCGCCCGCCGGCTCCGGCGTCGCCGCGAACTGCCGCTTCCTGCGGTACGTCTCGAGGGGATCCTCCCCGGCGTCAGCCGCCATGCGGACCACCACGCTGCTCCGCCGGTCGAGCGGCCGCGCGCAACGGACTCCCGATGAGGTACGACCCGGTTCTCTGTGTCATCGGCGCCTCGTCATCAGCTCGCACGCAGTGGCCTTGCGCCTCTACCCGTTCGCTCACGAGGTGCACCGGCGGCTCCGGTGGCAGCGATGGGCCCGATCACCCGCCCGCGGCGAGGCCCTGACGCACGAGCTCCGGGGGCACGACGTGACCCCCCGGGAACTCGATCATGTCGAGGTCGTACCCGGCCCGGCGTAGGCGGGGGCCGACGACTCGGGCCGTGCGATCGATCGGCAGGACCGTGTCGTCGACCCCATGGCTGATGAACACGGTCGGTCGTCCGACTGTGGCCGGCGGGACGGCGAAGCCGGGGGAGAAGGCCGCGATGTGCCGGAACAGGTCGCCGTTGGCCAGGCCGATCGACAGCGCATACGACGCACCGTCGGAGAACCCGGCGATGACGATCCGCTCCCGGTCGACTTCGATGGCCCCGAACGTGTCCACCAGCGCTCGATCCAAGACGGCGACGTCAGGACCCCATGATCCGGTGATGACGTCCCACGTCGGTCGTCGGGAGTCCGGCGCGACGACGACGAACCCGAGCTCGTCGACCGCCGGCCGAACGAGGTCCACGGCGCCGGCTCCGGTGCCGCCGGCGCCGTGAAGCATGACGAGGAGGGGGACGCTCCGACCTGCTGCGAGCGCGGCCACGGCAGCGGCGGGGACGTGGACCACGCCGTCGCGGCCCCGCTCCGGTTCGCCCAACGGGTGCGTACCGGCGACGGGCACGGGGCGCGTCGGCGGCGACGGGCGGGCCTGGAGGCGTGCCGGGTTGGTCACCGTCCCGCCCTCCGTGGGCCGATCGGTTGCCGGCCGGTCATCGGCGACCGTCTCCCGGAGCCTCGAAGCCAGTGTGCTGAGCGCGACGACCGCCACGAGGGCCATGAGTCCGAGGACCGTCCACCGTCTCACGCACGATCGTCCACCGCCTCGTGCTACCCCCCGGGACGCTGCCGCGGAAAACGGCCGCCCCGGGCCGCCCCTCGCGAAGGTCATGTTCGCGCGGGCGCTGTTCAGGTCGGGTTTGGTGGCCAGGAGCGACGAGTAGGGCGGACCCCGTGGCACCGACGCATCCGTGGAGATGGAGGACATCCGCTGCTTGGCCCGGCCGCTTGGAGCCCGGGCGGACCTCGACCCCCCGATCGAGCGAGCCGCTGACGCTCGGTTCGTCCTCCTCGGCGGGCTTCGCACGGGACGGCTGAGTTCTACCGGTGGCGAGTGGACATCACGCGGCGCCTCATCGTCGAGCACGGGTTCTTCGAGGCGCTGTCGGCGCTCACGCCGACATGCGAGGAGCACTTCGCCTAATGCCCGCCATCAGCCGCGCAACGGTAGGGTCGGCGTTGACGGCCCTCCGACGCCGATGACCGGCGGACGGTACCCATCGAGAACGTCCGGCTGGAGCCGTACCCACGAGGAGTCATGAGCATCGAGAACGAACGAGCCGCACACCGGAAGCCCCCGCCGGCCGGCGTCGATCGCGGCACGACTCCATGAACTGGCGTGACCTCGGTAACCGGCTCGTGCGTCCGCTGCGATCCGTACCGCGTGATGCCGACGGGGGTTCACCGAGGGAAGACGAGATGCTCACCACGTGGGGGCTCGTGCGTGAGGACTACGACACCTTCCACCGGTCCTGGTCGCACCGGGGCTTGCACGCGGTCGTGCTGTACCGCCTTGCGGCCGCGGCGCAGTCCGGCACCGGCGGCCGGCACCGCATCGGCCGCCTCTTCGAGAGGGTGGGTCGCATGGTCGTCGCCGGGGTGTACGGCATCGAAATCCCCCCTGAAGCTCGAATCGGCCGACGGCTCTACCTGCCCCACCCGCAGGGCATCGTCATCAATTGGAGGGCCGTCATCGGGGACGACTGCGTGATCCGTCACAACGTCACCATTGGGTCCGGCTCTGAGACGGGCGAAGGCGTTCCGACGATTGGCCACCGCGTGCAGTTCGGCCCGGGCTCGATCGTCATGGGGGCTGTGGCCATAGGTGACGACGTGCTGGTCGGCCCGAACGCGGTCGTCATCAGCGATGTTCCGGCAGGTAGCCGAGTGCTCGCGCCCGTCGCAACGGTGCGACCGCCGAAGCACGCTGCGTCACCGCCGAGCTGACTGCCTGAGTCGGCGGTCTCGCTTGGCGAGAATCGGGGAGGTTCTGCCAGTATTGGCCCCAAGGCATGTCGTAACTCGACCCGCGAGAATTGGGGTCGGTGTAGTGCTATTTCCGGCCTATTGCGTCATATCGACCCCGCAACTTGCGCGAAAGAGGACCCGTGGCCACCGGCTACTTACGTAGAGGCTTTGCCATCGCGTGTGCGATGTTGGCCGCGTCGACCGTCGTCTCGGCCCCCTCCGTGCGAGCGGTCGCCGGGGCGGAGACGGTGCCACTGCGAATCATGCCCCTCGGTGACTCGATCACCGAGGGAGTGGACGGCTATGCCTCCTACCGCCGCCAGCTGTGGAAGGCCCTGGAAGCACGAGGGCAGGCCGCCGACTTCGTCGGCAGCGTGACCGGGTCCCGCGACGCTTCGCCGTACACCGACTTCGATCAGCACCATGAGGGCCATCCGGGCTGGCTGGCGGACGAGGTGCTCGCCTGGGCGGGTGCGTGGACGGCGGCAGCCAAACCGCAGATCGTCCTGCTCCACATCGGCACCAACGACCTCTCGCACCTCCAGACGGTCGAGAGCACCGTGCAGGAGATCAGCTCGATCATCGACGCCATCCGGGGGAGCAGCCCAACGGCGCACGTCGCGCTGGCGAAGATCATCCCGTCCAACTTCCATGTCGCCGAGACCCAGCAGCTCAACGCCGGGATCGGCCTGCTCGCCTCGCAGAAGGACACCCCCTCCTCGCGAGTGCTGGTGGTGGACCAATGGACCGGTTTCGATGCCGTGACTGACACCTACGACGGCCTGCATCCCAACGCGGCCGGCGAGCAGAAGATGGCAGCGAAGTGGGACGCCGCGATTGCGACGCTTGCTCCGTCGGCCCCAGCAGTGGGCTCTCCACCAGCACCGACCCCACCCCAACCTCCTGCCGGATCGATCGCAGTAGGGGCCGCAGCCAACGCCGGCTCGACCGGGTTGTGGCTCGCCCACGCCAACGGTGACGTGCGCACGCACGGCGCCGCCGCATCGTTCGGCAACGCGGCCGACCTTCGTCTCAACGCGCCGATCGTCGACATCGCGGCGACCGCTCGAGCCGACGGTTACTGGCTTCTCGGTGGGGATGGCGGCATCTTCAGCTTCGGGAATGCGCCGTTCCGGGGCTCCACCGGAGACATGAGCCTGAACCAGGCCGTCGTGTCCCTCGCTTCAGACCCGCAGGGCCGGGGCTATTGGTTCGTGGCCGGCGATGGTGGGATCTTCTCCTTCGGAACGCCCTTCTTCGGCTCGACCGGTGACATGCAGCTCAATCAGCCCGTGGTGAGCATGGCCACCGCGCCATCCGGCGACGGGTACTGGCTCGTCGCCAGCGATGGGGGGATCTTCTCCTTCGGTGCCGTCAGCTTCTACGGCTCCACGGGTGACATTCGGCTGAACCAGCCCATCGTCGGCATGGCCACGACCCCGTCCGGCGGCGGCTACTGGATGGTGGCTGCGGACGGCGGGATCTTCTCCTTCGGTGACGCCCAGTTCCACGGGTCGGGCGTCGGCAGCATCGCCGCTGGGGATCGGGTCACGGCGATGGTGAGCTCTGCCTCCGGCGGTTATTGGTTGATCACGGCCGGCGGCACAGTGCTCACCTTCGGCTCGCAAGGGACGAGCCGCTAGTACCCACCCAACGGCCGAGGGTGGGGCTCGGGAAGCCGTGAGGCTCCCTCAGGTCACGACAACCGTGATCTTCATGCCGGCGGCGTAGTGGCCGGGTTCGTGGCAGCCGATCTCGAGCGTGCCCGTCTTGGCGAACGTGTAGGTCAGGTCGCCGGTCTTGCCCGCGTCGACGGTGACCATGCTGCCGTCACGATCGACGCCACCGTGCCCGCCGTGTCCTGCGGGCTTGGTGTTGGCCTCCGCCATCTCCCGGGCATGGTCCTCCTGCTGTCCCACCGTGCCGACGTACCCCTCGTGGCGGATCCTGCCCTTGTTGGTGAAGCGGAAGGTGACCTCTTCGCCTTTCGGGACTCGGAGCTCCTTCGGCTCGAAGCCGATGTCGACCATCGCGATCTCGACGGTGTCGCTGTTGGCCGTGGAGGCCGACTCGCCGCTGCTGCCGCAGGCCGTGGCAAGCATGGCGAAGGCTGCTGCGATGGCGGTGACGGTTCTCGTGCCCATGATCTCCTCAGTTCGCGTTCGTTGCCGGCCGAAGGTCGAGGCGGCGGAGCAGCTGGGCGTTGAGGGCCACCACGATCGTCGAGACGCTCATCAGGACCGCGCCGATAGCGGGCGGCAGCGTGAGACCGGCCCACGCCAGAGCACCGCCGGCAACCGGGATGGCGACGACGTTGTAGCCGGCGGCCCAGCCCAGGTTCTGCACCATCTTCCGGTAGCTCGCCTTGGACAGTCGGATGACCCCGAGAACGCTCCGTGGGTCACTGGAGGCCAGGATGACTCCAGCCGACTCGATGGCGACATCCGTGCCGGCACCGATGGCCAGACCGACATCGGCCCGGGCCAACGCAGGTGCGTCGTTCACCCCGTCGCCGACCATGGCCACCTTGAGGCCGCGAGCCTGGAGCTCGGCGACCTTCGCGTCCTTCTCCTCGGGAAGGACCTCGGCCATCACCTCGTCGACGCCGACGTCACGGCCAACCGCTTCTGCCACTTGGCGGGCGTCGCCGGTGATCATCACCACCCGCACGCCGCTGCGCTGCAGCTCCTTGACCGCTTGGCGCGCTTCGGGCCGCACCTCGTCCTCCAGGCCGAAGGCGCCGACGACGCCTTCGTCGTCCAGGAGGTAGAGCACAGCCGCACCTCGCCGCCGCCAGCCCTCGGCGACCGAGGCCAAGGCGGCCGGCTCCGTGGCGCCGCGCTCACGGAGCAGTGCCGGCCCGCCGACCGCATACCGCCGCCCGTCAACGATGGCTTCGACACCTCGACCGGTGATGGATCGGAACTCCGTGGCCAGTGCCACCTGTCCGGACTCAGTGGCGGCACGGACGATGGCTCGGGCCAGAGGATGTTCGGAGTCACTCTCGATGCCACCAGCGATGCGGAGAACCTCAGCCTCTGAAGCCGCTCCGGCTGTCGCGACGCCGAGGACGGCGTGCTCACCCCTGGTCAGCGTGCCGGTCTTGTCGAACATGACCGTGTCGATGCTGCGCATCCGCTCCAGGGCCAGGCGGTCCTTGATCAGAATGCCGCTTCGGGCCGCCATGGCCGAGGACAGGCTGGTGACGAGCGGGATGGCCAAGCCGAGTGCATGAGGGCAGCTGATGACCAGGACGCCGACCGTGAGCAGCACCGCGGTGTCCACGTCGCCGACCAGACTCCAGGTGACGAAGGTGACCAGGCCTGCGGCCACGGCGACGGCGAAGAGCAACGCCGCAGCCCGGTCGGCAAGCGCCTGGGCACGAGACTTCGACGTCTGTGCCTCTGCCACCAACCGCTGGATGCCGGCCAAGGCGGTGTCGTCGCCGAGGGCGTCGACCCGAACCCGGATGGACGAGTCGGTCGACACGGTGCCGGCGACGACCCGATCACCGCTGACCTTGGCCACGGGACGTGACTCTCCCGTGATCATCGACTCGTCCAGCTCGGCGCTGCCGTCCACGATCTCGCCATCCGCCGGCACCCTTGCACCCGGCCGGACGAGCACCACGTCGCCCGCCCGCAGATGGTCCAGGCGGACGGTTCGAACGCTCCCGTCGGGGGTCACCCGATCGGCTTCGTCCGGCAGCAGCGCGGCCAGCGCGGCGAGCGCGTCGGAGGCCTGCCCGAGGGCCTTCATCTCCTGCCAGTGGCCGAGCAGCATGATGCTGATGAGCGCGGCCAGCTCCCACCAGAACTCGAGATCGAACCAGCCGAGAGAGGTGGCCATCGACGCCGCGTAGGCCACCGTTATGGCCATGGCGATCAGCAGCATCATCCCCGGGCGGCGCTCGCGAACCTCCGAGACGCCACCGGTCAGGAACGGCGCGCCGGCCCAGAAGTAGATGGCCGAACCGAGAACGGGGCCGACGAGCGACATGCCCGGGAAGTCGAGGTCGTAGCCCAGCCAACCCATGACCATGTGGCTGGTGACGACCACCGGCACGGTCAGCAGCAGGCTCCACCAGAAGCGACGCCTGAACATGTCGACGTGATGACCTTGAGCCTGGTGCCCGCCGTGACCGGAGGCCATCGCCGCAGCGTCGTGGGCTTGCGGATGTGAGGCGGTGTGCTCATCGTGCGGCCGGCCCGAGTGGGCGTCCGAGGCCTGCCTCTGGTCGTTCGTCAACGGATGCGCTGGATGCAAGGTGTTCGAAGCCATGGGGTGCGTCCTCTCAGCTCTCTCGGGGTCGCCCGTCGGACTACCGCTCGATACCATACCCCCCCATGGTATACCCCGCAAGGGACTTGACGGGAGCTTTACTGGGCCGGGACCCGACGGCCTGAAGGGAGAGGACTCCGGACCCATCACCTCGGGCCGTCCGACAGGTGAGAATGGCGCTCGTGCCAGCGCAGGCTCGACTTCCGTCGCGGCTCGGGCGACCCGAGCGGGTGGCCGTGGTGCTCGGTGCCGCCCTGGTCGCCCTGGCGTTCGCGACCCTGCTGGCGCTGCTCGTGACCGCGGGCGTCGCGGATCCGACGTATGAGATCCGCCGCGAGCTCGCGCCCCTCGATCTGGTGATGAGCCTCTTCTACGGTCCGCTCGGCGCGCTGATCGTCGTGCGCAGCCGACATGCGGTCGGCTGGACCTTCCTAGCCGTCGGCTGGGGCTACGCCATCACCGCCGGCGGGATCGCGTGGACCGTGCTGGGAGTCGCGAACCCCGGACTGCCGGGCCAGGCCTGGGCCGCTCCTCTGCTGCTGACCGGCTGGACCACCGCGACGCTCGTTTCCATCCTCATCCTGCCGTTCCTCCTCACCGCAGGCCGCCCCCGCGGCTGGCCGTTGCGCCTGGCCGTCGCGGGCGGCCTGGTGGTCGCCGCAGCGACGGCGCTGCGCCTGCTCATCCAGCTCCCGGGGGCGCCGCCGAACCCGCTCACCGGGGGCGGCCGGGTCTCTGACAGGGCGTACGTCCTCGACGGCTGGCTGATCCCCTTGTACTCCCTCCTCGCCATCGGGGTCGCGGCCTTCCTCGGGTACCGGCTCCGCCGCGGGCGCCCCGACGAGCGCCGCGGGGTCGCCTGGTTGCTCGTCTCCCTGGTCACGGTGGCCGTCGCCTACGTCGTCTTCGAGCTCGGCGTCTCCGTGGAAGGCACCTGGCTGGTGGTCGGCGCCGCGATGCTGACCCTCGCCGAGGTGATGCTCCCCGCGTCGGTGTTCGTGCTGATCCGTCGCCAGCCGTCCTGGCGGGTCGACCTGGCGATCTCTCGGACCCTCGTCGGCATCCTGCTGACCATCACCCTGCTCGTCTTCTACGTGGTCGCCGTGTGGTCGCTCAGCACGGTTGCGCCGTGGGGCACGGAGTCGACCGGGATGGTGGTCGTCGCGGCACTCGCCCTCGCCGTGCTGCCTCTGAAGGACTGGCTGCAGCGCCATGTCGAGCGGCTCGTCTTCGGGTCGGGCGCCGACCCGTCAGTGCTTCTCGAGCGGGTCGCCCAGGCCCTCGAGGCGGGTGACTCCGACACCCCGCAGCTGGCCGGGCTGGTCGACGCACTGCGCCGTGCGCTGCGTCTGGCGAGGGTCGAGGTGAGCCTGGACGGCGAGGTGGTCGCCGCCGCCGGCCGGGGCGAGCCCGACGACGGCGAGCGCGCACTCATCGTCGACCTCCACCAGCGGGGCGAGTCGATCGGGGTGCTGACCGCGGTCGCGCCACGAGGGGAGCGGCTCGATCCGCGCACGGTGCGGCTCCTGCGGCAGATCTCGGGGCTGGTGACGGTCGCCGCGCAGCTCGACGAGGCCAACCGTGCCGTCGAGGAAGCGCGTGCCCGAGTGGTCGAGGTGCGCCACGAGGAGCGCCGCCTGCTCCGACGGGAGCTCCACGACGGCATCGGGCCGGCGCTCTCGGGCACCGCGCTGGCCCTGGCCGCGGTGCCGGCGACGTCCAGCCTCAGCGCCGACGACACCGTGCTGCTCGGCCGGTTGGTCGAGGAGCTGAGCCGCCGCGCCGACGACGTCCGCGAGATGGCGCACGTCCTGCTGCCGCCCGTCCTCGACGAGGGCAGGCTCGGAGATGCACTGGCGCTCCTGGCCGAGCGGCACTCGACGCCGCGGTTCTCGGTCATCGTGGACGCAACCCACGCCGACCGGCTCGACGGTATCCACCAGATCGTCGTCTACCAGGTCGCGGCCGAGGCGATCCGCAACGCCGAGCGGCACGCACGCGCGCGCCACTGCTCCGTTCGGCTGGACGCACCCCCGGAAGGAGGGGTTCGCCTGGTGGTCGGCGACGACGGCTGCGGGATCGGTGCTGACGCGCAGCCGGGAGTGGGACTGGCATCGATGCGCGAGCGGGCGACCGAGCTGGGCGGCACCGTGACCGTCGACAGCGACCAGAGCGGCACTCGCGTGGTCATGGTGCTGCCATGACCACGACGACGCCCATCCGGGTGCTGGTCGTCGACGACCACCCGGTCTTCCGGATCGGCATGAGCGCGCTGCTGCGATCTCTGCCCGACATCGAGGTGGTGGGCGAGGCCGCCGACGGGGCGGAGGCGCTGGCTGCGGTCGAGCGGCTCGCGCCTCACGTCGTGCTGATGGACCTGGATCTCGGTGCCCACTCCGGGGTCGAGACCACGCGCGAGCTGTGCCGCCTCGACCCCACCCTGGGAGTCCTCGTCATCACCATGTTCGGCGACGACGACTCGCTGTTCGCCTCCATCCGTGCCGGAGCTCGTGGGTTCCTCCTAAAGGGCGCCTCGCCCGAGGAGGTGGAGCGCGCGGTGCGGTCGGTCGGCAACGGCGACTTCCTGCTCGGCCCGCAGCTGGCGCAGCGGGCCGCGATCTACCTCTCCGGAGCCCGGACGCGCGGGGCGGTGCCGTTCCCCGAGCTCACCGATCGTGAGCGGGAGGTCGTCGACCTCGTCGCCCGGGGCTACGACAACGCGACCATCGCCCGCAGCCTGGTGCTCAGCACCAAGACCGTCCGCAACTACGTCTACGGCGTGCTGGCCAAGCTCGACGTGCCCGACCGGGCACAGCTCATCGTCCGTGCTCGCCAGGGCGGCCTCGGGGGCGGGGACTAGGAGAAGACGGCCCACCGCACGGCCCGGCGCGGCCAGGCTCTCGACGCCCGGAAGATCGTGACGGCCACCCCTTCCACCCGGGACACGAGGCACCGCAGTCTCATGGCATGAACGAGACCACCGCCCTTTCACCGCCCACGCCATCGACCGCCGAGCCCGGCGCTTCCTCGCGGTTCACCGCCTGGCCGCTTTCGATCAGCGTCTGCGGCCTGCTCGGCATCGTCGCCCTCCTCCTCGAGGGCCGGCCGGACAGCAGCAGCGACTTCGACTACCCGGTGACCGCCGAGCACGTCCTGGGGCTGGATCACGTCCCGTACCGGCTCTCCGGTGCCCTGGGCTACGTGCTGGCGCTGCTCCTGATCGCCACCGCCGCCATCTGGCGCCACCGTGTCGAACGGCGCTTCCCCGGATCGATCGGTGCCATTGTCGTCTCCTACGGCGCGGTCGCCACCGCCGCGCTGGTGACCCTGGCCTACGGGTGGCGCGGCGCAGTCGGCAACTACCTGCCGAGCGGCGCCGAGGGCGACACGTTCGACGCGGATGGCATCTACAACTACTTCGTGCTGACCGACTTCAGCCCGTACATCGCCTTCATCCCGCTGCTTGCCTCCGCCTACGGCCTGGCCTGGATGGCGTTCCGCGAGCGACTCGTGTCTCGCCGTCTCGGTGGGCTGGCGGCGCTGCTCGCGACCGCGTTGCTCCTCGCCACCTTCGTGACGGGCGTGCCCGGCCTACCGTCGATGATCATCGTCGGCCTGGTGGTTGCCGGCGTCTGGCTCGCGTTCGGACGGAGCACCATCACGATGGCGGACCATCGATGAGGCGCCGTCTCGGTGCACCAGGACAACGCCCCAGCGGCTGGAGGATCTCCGAGATGTGCCGCGCCATGACGTCATGCCCCTCCTTGGCGAGAAAGCGAGTGGTGCAGTGGGGCGGCTGAGCTGCGACCTGGACGGCGGCCGCAAAGCCGGCGCTCGTGTCTGCATCTCCGTGCCACACGTCGACAGGTACGTGGATGCCTTCGAAGGGGACTTCCCATGGGCGGCCGTAGAGCCCGTGGCTTCCCATGCCCGAGCGCGCCCGCCGTTGACGACGCGGAGCAGCAGGGGCGATCGCGCTCCAATGCGAAGGGATCGCAGCTCGGTCCTGTTCACGCCCGCGCCAGAGGCCGGCGTGTCGGGCGGCGAGCGTGCGCTGACGATGACGGCGCGAGTGACACGGGAGGGCAAGCGCCAAGCGCACGCATATGCGTAGGCGCCGCCGCACGAGACGCTGAGGACACCGAAGCGGTCGACCCCGAGCGCGCGCGAGCTCCGCGAGCTGCAGGAGCGGTGCACGGCCGGCGCACCGAGGAGAGCGGTGCCTACCTGTTGCGACTCGCGGTCGCGCCGCTCACGGCCGACGATGACCCAGGAGGCGCCGGCCACAGGTAGTGGATTGCACGCTCGTTCTCAGCGACTCCGACCGTCTTGTCGTCCGCGGCGGCTGAGGCGTCAGGCGGCATTCGCCGACATTTCAGATAAAAGTCGCTACCTGGATAGAGGGCCGTCACGTGAGGCTGTTGAGATCTGCGGCATGGACCGCAGACAGTTCCTCAAAGTCGGCGCCGGGGCCCTGGCCGTGGGCGCACTCGAGCTCAAGACAGGAGGCCGAGCTCTGGCCGGCGCACTCGATGCGCCTTCCAGCTTCTCGTCCGCCCCTTCCGCCCCTTCCGCCCCTTTCACCCTCGGCGTGGCCTCGGGTGACCCGCTCCCGCGCGGCGTCGTCCTCTGGACGCGCCTGGCCACGGATCCCTTCAACGGCGGGGGCACCGGCACCCGGGGCGTGCCCGTCGAATGGGAGGTGGCCGCCGATGATCGCTTTCGTCGGGTCGTTCAGCGAGGGACGGCACTCGCCGGCCCCGAGCTCGGCTACTCCGTGCACGTCGACGTGCAGGGACTCCGACCGGCCACGACGTACTGGTACCGCTTTCGGGCGCAGCGTGAGATCAGTCCGGTCGGCCGCACTCGCACCGCTCCTGCGGCCGGGTCGTCACCGCGGAGCCTCAACTTCGCCTTCGCCTCCTGCCAGCAGTGGCAGACCGGCTACTACACCGCCTACCGCCACATGGCGGAGCAGGACCTCGACCTCGTCGTTCACCTGGGCGACTACATCTACGAGGGCATCCACGCCACCACGGCGCGAAGCCAGCTCGCGCCCGAGCTGGCCTGGCCGGAACCCACCGACCTGTCCTCGTACAGGAACCGCTACGCCCTCTACAAGCTCGACCCGGACCTGCAGGCAGCCCATGCCGCCTTTCCCTTCGTCGTCACCTGGGACGACCACGAAGTCGAGAACAACTACGCGAGCGACATCTCCCAGATCGACACGGAGCCCGACCAGGACCGTGAGGTGTTCCGGCAGCGACGGGCCGCCGCGTACAAGGCCTGGTACGAGCACATGCCCGTGCGGGCTTCCCTGCAGCCGGCCGGCCCCGATCTGCTGCTCTACCGCCGCCTCCGGTTCGGGGACCTGGCTGACTTCAACGTCCTGGACACCCGCCAGTACCGCAGCGACCAAGCCTGTGGAGGCGCACGAGGAGCACCCTGCGAAGAGCTCGGCGACCCGACGCGCACCATCACCGGCATGGAGCAGGAGCAGTGGCTCCTCGACGGTCTCGACTCCTCTCGGTCGCGATGGAAGGTGCTCGCACAGCAGGTCTTCGTGGCCAAGCGGGACTTCGCCGTGGGGCCGACCATCGATGTGAACGCCGACGCCTGGGACGGTTACCCGTTCTCGCGGGACCGCCTGCTCGGCTTCATCGACGAGCGTGATGTCCGTGATGTCGTGGTGTTGACCGGTGACGTGCACAACAGCTGGGTGAACGATCTCAAGGCCAACTTCGACGATCCGTCTTCAGCCACCCTGGCCACCGAGTTCGTCGGAACCTCGATCACGTCGGGCGGCGACGGCACTGACACCCCGACCCCCGCTGCGGCGGCGGCACTGCAGGAGAACCCGCACATCAAGTTCTTCTCGAATCGCCGCGGCTTCGTGCAGTGCTCACTGACACAGCGCCACTGGCGCACCGACTTCCAAGAGGTTCCCTACGTCACCCGTCCCGGCGCCCCGCTCACGACGAGAGCCAGCTTCCTCGTCGAGTCGGGCCGGCCCGGCGCAGAGCAGATCGCCGGTGCGCCGGTGTCGATCGACGCTGCTGTGGCCGGGTGAGCGCGGGACGGTGGTGACGGCCGGGCACTCGGGCGGGACCCCGACCGCCCGGCCGCCGCAGCCGCACCGGAAGTAGGTCACGAGGCCCTGACTCGTCCGGTGCGAGGAGGCTGCGGTCCACTCGTGTGCGTGTGCGCTCATGGGCTCACTCTGCTGTAATGGGCCTATGCAACTCAACCCTTACGGTGAAGGGGCGGTCCGGCTTGCCGTCGATCTGGCCAACCACCCGCCGGCGTGCGCCGACGAGCTCGGAGCGCGCTGCGCAGCCGCCGGCATGATGGTCAACCAGCCGGCCACCGAGTCGGACCTGCGCAGGACGAAGGAGTCGATCGCCCACTGGTGGCGCGTGGTCGACGCCCCTACGCCCGAGGCAAGGGCGGCCGAGCTCAACCGCATGCTGCGCGACGCTTCGACCCATCCCAGGCTCAGGCAGCACGACGACCAGGGCTGGCATCTCCACTACCGCGACGACGACGTCCCGCTCGCCGATGTCGTGCGCTGCCTGATCACCGTGGGAACGGCGTTGCACCTGGCCACGCGTGGCATGACGCGGCTGGGCCGCTGCGCCGCTCACGACTGCGCCCGGGCCTACGCCGACACCACCCGCAACGGACTCCAGCGGTACTGCTCGCCTCGCTGCACCAACCGGGACGCCGTTCGCCGTCACCGCATCAGGCACGCGTGAGGCCCACATTCGCAACCGGGCGCTGACCGCTCAGGCCGTCATCGAGCCTTCAGCCAGAGGTCGGCGCGGAGGTCTGTGTGGTCACGGTCGGATCGGGTGGCGCCTTCTGCCCCCAGCTCGGTCACGAGAGCGTCGACGTCCTCCCAGTGCGTCGTCCACGCGCGCCCTTCCAGCAGCCCCGCCTCGGCGAGGAGGAAGGCGCCGGTACAGACGCTGGTGACCACGTCTGCTCCGGCGCTCAGCTCGCTGATCGCGGCGCGGAGGACGAGGTCGTCCAGGGCGCGACCGATGTCGACCGTCCCCGGCACGACGCATGGGTCCATCGTGGGCACCGTCCTCGAGACGAGCAAGGACAACTACCGCAGGGATCCTGCCGACATCCGGAATGCTCGACGAGGGGAGGTGTTCGACCAGGGGAGCCGCGAACCCGGCTCCCGGACGAGGGGTGCCGTACCCGGTGTGCGACAAGACGGCCCGCAGGAGGTCGTGGTGTCGTGGGTCATCCTCGTGTTGTCGGGTGTCATGGAGGCCGTCTGGGCGACGGCTCTGGGCAAGTCCGAGAACTTCAGTCGGCTCGTACCGAGCCTCGTCTTCGTCGTCGGCCTCGTCTTGAGCATGGCCGGGCTGGCCTATGCGATGCGGGAGCTGCCGGTCGGGACGTCCTATGCCATCTGGGTCGGCATCGGTGCCGTGCTCACCGTGGTGTACGCCATGGCGACCGGTGCTGAAGACGTGTCCGCCGTGAAGGTGCTGTTCCTCTTCGGGATCATCGGCTGCGTCATCGGCCTGAAAGCCGCCCACTAGGGCATGGACCCGCCCGCGTGGATCACGTGTCCCGAACGCTGACGCGAACCGTCTGCGGCCCGGCGTTCGCGAACGTCAGCACCAGGTCGAAGCTCCGCCCTACGACCAACGGAGCGGCCAGGTCCACGAGCATCACGTGGTAGCCCCCGGGCGACATCTGCACCGTCTCCTCGGCAGGGACGTCCAGGCCGTCGAGCTCTCGCATGGTCATCGAGCCCATGCCGCCACCCGCCACGACCGTCTCGTGCAGCTCGACCGCTCGCGCCACGTCGCTGGGCGTGGCCGCCGTGAGCAGGCGATCGTCCACTGATCCACCGGTGATCTTCATGTAGGCCGCGCCGGCGGTCTGTCCGTCAGCGGTGCTGCGCGCCCACGCGTCGCGCACTGCCACGGCCGACGGCGAGCTGCCTCCGTCGTCGCCACAGGCGATGAGGCCGGCGGACGCGGCGAGGCAGGCAACAGCCAGCGCGATGCGGAGGGACGTCATGCGAGCTCCTCTTCCGAGGCCGTTCACGCCCGCCCGACGGCCTCGGTCAGGAGAACACGAAGATCGCTCGCCATGTCCTCGCTGGTCGTCCCGAAGGGCCATTGCAGGCGCAGACGGCCTCGGTCGTCCACGACGTAGACCCAGCCGGTGTGGAGCACTTCGGGCTGACCCATGCCGCCGTCCTTCACCCCGAAGTCTGCGCCGAACGCGGCCGCTGCGGCGCGCAGCTCGGTCGCGTCCTCGGTGCGCAGCGCGTGCCCGTCGGCCGCGAAGCTGCGCACGTACCGGGTGAGGAGCTCGTCGCTGTCGCGAGACGGATCGATCGTCACCATGGCGAACCGGACTCGCCCCTGTTGAGCCTCCGTCAGGCTGCTCTCGGCGACCCGCAGATCCGACATCGTCGTCGGGCACACGTCCGGGCAGCTGGTGTATCCGAAGTACACGAGCAGCAGCCCACCCGGCGCAGCTCTCGTTCGGAACGGCGCACCGCCGTTGCCGGCGTCGGGCAGCGAGAGCGCGGAGACGTCGGGTGCGGGCTCCAGGGCCAGGCCCGTCATGGTCGGGGCATCGGCTCCGCGGTTCGATGTGCAGGAGGCGAACGCCAGCACGAGGCACACGACCGAGCTGACCAGTCGGAGAGGTCGATCGGCCTTCATCGTCCCAGCGCCTCTCGTTGGAAGCGGACGACGGAGTCGATCTCTTGAGCGCTCAGCGTCTTGCCCCATGCCGGCATCGTGTTCCGGCCCTCCACCACCACCGCACGGTGATCAGCGGCATCCGGGAACGTGCTCACCACTGCCCCGTCTCCGAGCTTCGGACCCACGCCGCCATCGCCGGCTCTCCCATGACAGGAGGCGCACCGGTTCGCGTGCACCCGCTGGCCGAGCTCCAGCTGCGGGTCGGATGGTGCTGCGGCTGACCGCATCGACGGCCTTTGCCCGCAGGCGCCAACGGTGAGGACCGCAACCAGTAGGAGGACACTGGCCCGGAGCCACGACATGGATCGGGTCTGCTTCACGACGCTTGTAGTCGTTGCCGACGACCGAAGAGTTCCCACCGATCGAATCGGTCAGGATCCTGCTCGCTCGGGCGGCCTCACCCGCGACGAGTCGTCGCGGGTGTCACCTCAGCCCGTCTCCTCCTGGAGCAGCGCCACGAGCTGCGATCGGGCCCGAGCCACTCGGGACCGGATCGTGCCCACCTCGCAGCCGCAGATCTCGGCAGCTTCGGCATAGGAGACCCCGAGCTGTTGGGTGAGCACGAACGCCATGCGCTTGTCCTCGGCCAGCCGGTCGACGAGGCCTTCGAGCGCTCGGGCCTCAGAGCCGTCGGACACCGCCACGGGTGCCGGCAGCCGCTTCCACAGGCGACGGCGCCGTTGCGCTCCCCGGATGTGGTCCACGGCTGTCCGCCGAGCGATCGTGAGCAACCAGGTCCGCGCGCTCGATCGGCCCTCGAAGCCGGGCAGGCCGGCCAGGGCCCGCAACATGACCTCCTGCGTCACGTCGTCGGCATCCTGGGCTCCGACCAGGTGGGCGCACAGGCGCCACACCTCGGTCTGGCCGGCCCGGACGAAGCCCCGCACGGCCACGGGATCGCCGGTGGCAGCCGACCTGGCCAGGCGCGTGAGGTCGTCCACGTCGCCCCACGGTAGGCAGGTTCGGCCAGACTCGCCGATCGGGCGGGAACTTCCGCCCCCCGATGATCGACTACCGAGCATGGACTGCGACCGGTGCAGGGAAGCGCTCTCAGCTCGCCTCGACGGTGAGGCCGAGGGAGCATCAGGGGCCGTCGTCGACGAGCACGTGGCCGGATGCGGGGCCTGTCGACAGTGGGCCGTGGATGCGTCCGCCTTGCACCGACAAGCCCGCATCTCCCTGGCGCCGGCCGTGCCGGATCTGAGCGAGTCCATACTTGCGGCTCATCGACGCCGGGCGCCATCGGCAAGCGGTTCCGGTACGGCCGACAGGGCGCGGGCGGACGAGCTCCCGTGGCGAGCCGGTCTGGCCGCAGTGGCTTGCACGCAGCTGATCTTCGCCGTTCCCACGCTCGTTCTCGGGCCGGATGTGGCGGCCGCGTTCCACGTCGCCCGTGAGGTCGCCTCGTTCCAGATCGCGTTGGCCATCGGTCTCCTCTTCGCCGCCTGGCGGCCGCACCGAGCGGCAGGGATGCTCCCCCTGGTCCTGGCGCTCGTGCTGTGCCTCGTAGCCACGACCGGCATGGACCTGGCGGCAGGCCGAACTCAGGTGACCGGCGAGCTGGTGCACGGCCTGGAGCTGATGGGCCTGGTGTTCCTCTGGCGCCTGTCCGGCGCGTCCGGAGCCGGCTCGAGTCGGCAGGTCGCGTGAGGACGAAGCGGGCCCTCTCGCTCCGACGGACGCTGCAACCGGAAGTCATCGAACGGCGGGCGCCGCTCGCAGCCGGCGTAGCTAGTGACCGAGCGTCTCGTAGTCCAGGGGGTCGTCGAACTCCCGATGCACCGCTCGCTGGAGAGATCGAGCTGTTCCTGCAACACGCCACGACGATCGCCGGGAGCGAGCGTCAGGAGGTCTTCGACGGCGGCGGTGAGCCAGCGGGCCACCTGCATTGAACGGCGGCTGTAGTGGCGGATCTCGTCGAAGGCGAGGTGCACGTAGTCGTCCCAGCCGACTCGCGGCGCGATCACCCGTAGCTCCCGGCGGCGTCGGCCCGCATCGGGCTGGGGAAGCGGCGCACGGCCAGCCGACGGAGCAGGTCGTGGAGCTGGTCGATGCACTGCACTGCGGTCGTCGGGTCGTTCGTGACGGCCCGGCACGAACTTCTCAGCGCCCGGCTGGCCTCCTCGGATGGACGGCAGGACGAGCAGGCAGTACGTCGCCCGGCGCGACCCAGAGGCTCATCCGGAGCCACTCCCGCACCCGGAACCTTCGGACGCCCTCTGTCATGTCCGGCACGCCGTGGTTCTACCCCGGCCACTGGGGACGAGCGAGGGGCGGCCATGCTGCCCCTCGCTCGTCGCCGTGATTGGGCAACGACGAAGCGCCGGCTCGGTGGCCCGTCACCTTCGCTCCGGCGAGGCTGTGCCCGTGCCCGGGGACGGACAACCATCTTTCTCGCAGGAAATGGTGACTACGCCACTGCGTGCGTCCGTCACCTTCACGGCGTGCCTTGCTCGCTACTGGATCGATCCTCGCCGTTCCGCCTCGGCCACGATGTCGGCCGCAACGGCGTTGAGGTTGCGGTTCTCCCGCTGGCTGGCCCGAACGAGCAGCTGGAACGCATCGTCCGCAGTGCGCCCGGACGCCATCAGGATGCCCTTGGCCTGTTCGATGGTCGCACGAGTCTCGAGCGCGAAGCCGAGCTGCTCGGTGAGGACACGGGCGTCCCAGTACGCCTCCGCGTTGGCCAGCACGACGGCTGCCTGCGCGGCGAACGCGGATGCGATGCGTTCTTCGTCATCGCCGCCTTGACCGAAGGCTCCGGGGCACCGGCTGTAGAAGTTCAGCGCGCCCACCCCCTCGCCGTTCGCGACCAGTGGCAGGGAGAGGGTGCTGCGGATACCCCTCGCCGCCGCCGCCTCCGAGAACGGCCGCCACGTCTCGTCCTTCTCGGTGTCGCTTATGCGGTAGACGGCGCGGTGCCGGTAGGCATCGAGACACGGACCGATGCCCGTCTCGTACTGCGCGGCATCGATGGCGCGCACGGCCGGATCGGTGGCCGCGGTCGTCGTGGCCCGACCCTCCACGCCCATGGTGAGGCCCACCATCTCTGCCGACGGGATCGCCTCGTTCGCCAGCTCCGCAACCCGGTCGAGCGTCTCGACCAGCGTCGCTCCGCCGACGAAGTAGTGCGAGACAGCCCTCAGGCTCTCGAGTACCGGATCCTCCTGCGGTGCGTCGGGCATGGCCTCGTCTCCCCTTCGAGCTCAACCTTGCGGTCGGTCCCACTGGCTTCAGGAGCGGCAGTACCCCCATTCTCGGTGGGGGGCACAGCTGATGCCCTTCATCAGCCATCCGACCTTGCCGCAGAGTCGTAGATCGCGCCAACCTACGCAGTCCTGGTTCGCGTAGATCGGCCGTGGGCGCCGCTTCGTCGTTTTGCGGCGTGCAGGGCCGGACAGGGGAGAGGGCATGGCCTCCAACGACCAGTTCACCCCGCAGGACCCGACGACGCAGCACACCAATGAGGACTTCGGCAAGGCCGAGCTCCCGCACCCGGGACTGACCGGGGACATGGCGGTACGGCCTGACCACGGTGAGGACACCTACCGAGGTACCGGCCGGCTCGAGGGCAAGCGGGCGCTGATCACCGGCGGTGACTCCGGCATCGGCCGAGCCGTCGCGATCGCGTTCGCACGCGAGGGCGCCGACGTCCTCCTGTCCTACCTTCCGGAGGAGGAGGAGGATGGGCGCGAGACCGAGCGTCTCATCACCGCGGCCGGCCGTCGGGCGGTCACCGCGCCCGGCGACATCCGCGACGAATCGCACTGCCAGGAGCTGGTGCGCCGGTGCGTCGACGAGCTGGGGGGCATCGACGTACTGGTGAACAACGCCGCCTACCAGATGGCCTTCGAGGGTCTCGAAAACCTGACCACCGAGCAGCTCGTGCGCACCTACACGACGAACGTCTTCGCCATGTTCTGGCTGTGCAAGGCGGCGCTGCTCCATCTCGGGCCCGGGTCCAGCATCATCAACACCGCGTCGATCCAGGCCTTCGATCCCAGCCCGC
>CADCTF010000068.1 GCA_902805655.1 uncultured Acidimicrobiales bacterium | reverse complement strand
CGCGGGGTGCATGGAGGACACGAGAGCAACCGACGGATCCGCAGAGGCGAGGCTGCGATACACCTCGCAGATCGGCCGGACGGACTGTGGTCCCTCCCAGAGCCCACCGACGTCCGTGGGCGCGGGAAGCGTCAGGATTCCGGCGTCGCGCAGCAGATCGAAGTCCTGCCGGTCGAGCCGGCGGCGGGATTGACGGGCGAGGCGGTCGGATGCCCAAGCCGAGGCGATCTCGCCTACTGCACCGGCTACCTCCACAACCGTGGACCGCACATCCGCAGCGTAGGTCAGCGGGCCTTGTGCTGCTCGAGGAGGCTGACCGACTTCGCGATGCGCCGCTCCCGGGTCTCCGGTGTCTTCGCCCCCTCGACCTGCAGGACGTGCCAGCTCTTCTGGCTGGGCGACAACCCGTCGAAGAACGCCCTCGCATCGCCCGCGCCGGCCAGCGCTCGGGCCAGGTCTTCCGGCACGTCCACCACGCGGGGCTCCAGATCCAGGGTCACCTCGACCTCCACCTCGTCACCCGCTCCGACGCCCGCCTTGGTGCGGTTCTCGGCGCTCAGGCTGATCAGCGACCGCCCACCCATGACGGCGACGGTGCTGCGGTAGGTGTGGCCGTTCAGGCCGACCCGCACGGGAGGGCGCCGGCCATGCCCTAGCGCAGTGACGACCTCCGCCGGGACGACGATGCCGGTGTTGTTCTTCCCGCTGCCCTCGATCACGGTGCGGAAGCGGATGGGGGACGGTGACTGCTGGTCGCTTGCGTGCTTCGTCGTCATGGCAGCTCTCCTCGTTCCCCCTGTGGACGAAGCCCGGGATCCTTCTTCATCTGCCGGGCGGTGTTGACTGATCCTTCATGCATCCGAGCGCCGGCGCACCCGAGGACGTGCTCGCCTACGTGCAGAACGGCGCCGACCTCATCGTCCCCCTCGCCAACGGCGAGCCGGTCAGCGTGCTCGACGCCATCGAGACGGCAGCTGCAGATGCACGGTTCACCGGTGTGCGCGTCCACCAGATGCACGCGCTCCACGACCGTCCCTACCTGCACGGCGGCCTGCGGGATCACCTGCTGCACGTCTCGTACTTCCTCTCCCCTGTCACCCGGCCGGCATTCCACTCCCGCGGTTGTGAGCTCGTGCCCAACCACTTCAGCGAGGTGCCGCGCCTGCTCCGCGAGACGACGAAGTGCTCGCTGGTCCTCGCCGCGGCTGCGCCGCCCGACCGTCACGGCTACTTCTCGCTGGGCACGAACTGCGACTACGCCGCCCCGTTCATCGGGCAGGTGCCGTTCTTCCTGGAGGTGAACGACCGCATGCCGCGGACGTTCGGGCGCAACCAGGTGCACGTGTCGCAGGTTGCCGGATGGACGCATGTCGACCGACCTCTCGTCGAGGTGGCCCCCGTGGAGCCGTCGGGGGTGGACCAGCGCATCGCCGAGCACGTGTCCGCCCGGATCCCGGACGGGTCCACGATCCAGGTCGGCATCGGCTCCATCCCGAACGCCGTGCTGGCCGGGCTGCGGACCCATCGGAACCTCGGGGTGCACACCGAGCTCTTCTCCGACGGGCTCATGGATCTCATCGAGCGCGGGGTCGTCACCGGCACACGGAAGCGGTTGGCACCGGGCAAGGCGGTCACCACCTTCGCGCTGGGCACCCAGGACCTCTACGACTTCCTGCACGACAATCCCGTCGTCGAGCTGCTGCCGGTCGACCACGTGAACGAACCGCGGGTGATCGCCGAGGAGGAGCGCTTCGTGTCGGTGAACGCGACGACGGAGGTCGACCTGGTCGGTCAGTGCGCCTCGGAGACGATCGGGGGCCGGTACTGGTCGTCGAGCGGAGGCCAGGCCGACTTCGCCCGGGGCGCCATGTACTCGCCCCAGGGCAAGGCGTTCGTCGTCCTGCCGTCCACGGCCGCCGGGGGCACCGTGTCGCGCATCCGCGCCACGCTGACCCCCGGCTCCATGGTGACCACGCTCAAGAACACGGTCGACCACGTCGTCACCGAGCACGGCGTGGCCGACATGCGGGGCCGATCCATCTCCCAGCGCAGCCGTGACCTGATCGCCATCGCGGATCCCTCCTTTCGTGACGAGCTGACCGCGCAGGCCCGGAGCCTCGGCTACCTCTAGGGCAGGACGCTGCTACAGGCCGAGCCAGGCACCCGCGGTCAGGGTGGAGAGATCACTCGTCATGACACCGGTGCCCGAGACGGTGAGGAGGCGGCCGTTGCTCACGATGATCCGCCGGATGGCTTCGGCGTCGGGGTGCCGCAGGCGTTCGGTCTCGGTCACCGTGCCGTCGGCCACGCGGAAGGTGGCTGCCCCGGTGTCGACCCGGCCGATGAGCTCCCGGGGTATCGGGATGTTGCGTGCCACCGGCATCCCGAACGTGTTCGGGATGGCGCCACCGACGCTGATCACCGGAACCACTGCGAGCTTCTCGGCCGGCCACCAGAGGAACGCATGGTGGTCCTGCTCCACCTCGGAGCTGGCACCCGGGATGCTCGAGACGGAGAGCCGGCGTGGGTTGGCCGGGTCGGCGACATCGAAGAGGGACACCTGGGTGCCCGTGGTGCGGCCTTCGTCGGTCGCGTCACGGCCCACTCCCAGCAGCAGGTCCTCGCCGACCGGGTGGAGGTACGCCGAGTACCCAGGCACCTTCAGCTCGCCCCGGAGCAACGGGCGCTCCGGGTCGGCCAGGTCGAGGACGTAGAGCGGGTCGGTCTGCCGGAAGGTGACGACGTAGCCCTTGTCACCGATGAATCGGACGGCGTAGATGCGCTCGCCCTTCCCGAGCCCCGTGACTGCACCGATCTCGGCCAGCTCGGCACCGTTCTGGCGGAGGAGGTGCACACCGCTCTCCGAGCCGGCTCCCCGACTGGCAGGTGCGCCCGCCGTCGTCGTGGCCACCCGGAGCACGCCCTCGTGCTCGGACAGCGAGAACTGGTTGAGCACCGATCCGGGCACCGTGCCCGAGGCGACGTGACGGGCGGCGTCCGGGTCGGCGATGTTGAACTTGTGCACGTTCGTCTCCGTCGTACCCGGCTGCCACGACGTCGTGGAGACGTACAGCGACGGTCCGCTGGCGTAGACGGTGTCGCCGGCGCCGACGATGGCTGCCGCGTCCTTCGGTCGGGGGTCCTTCGGATCCACCGACACGACAGAGAGCACGTCGAAGCCGGAGAACTCCTCAGGGCGACGCACCGACCCACATTCGGAGAGCAGACCCTCGGAGGTGACACGCCCGGCGCCGTTCGAGAGCCGGTAGCCGGGCAGCCAGTCCTCGAGCTCGGTCGGGGGCAGCTCGGGCGCTGCGGCCGAAGGCGTCCCCCTCATGTCCCGGGCTGGGTACACCGAGACGCCCGGCATCGACCGAAGCACGATGCGGGCCACGCCGTCGACCAGGCGCGAGCTCACGTGGCCACCGTCCAGCTCGAGCTCGGCCACGGTCTCCGGCGACCTCGGGTCACCGACGTCGACGACGAGCACCGTGGTGATCGGCTGCATCGGTGCGTAGGGCGAGATGCCGACCCGGGCATCGCCCGGGAACTGCGTCGCGCCGGGCGCCTCCTGGCGCATCGCCTGGCTGATGATCAGCAACCGGCCGTCCTCCAGGAGCAGGAGCGGCTCGCCGTAGCTCGGCACGGCGGCGAGAGGGAGGCGGGAGGCGACCGTCACCTCGGGACGGGTGATGTCGAGCACGACCACCTCACCGCGCCGGACCACGAACATGCTGCGTCCGTCGGACTTCACGATGTCCGGCTCGTCGATGCCGGCTTCCTGCACGTTGGTGGTGGAGAACGTGCTGCTGCCCGCATCGTTCCCGGCGCTCAGCTCGACCGCCGCCCCTGACGACCTGGCCGAGCTGGCGGCGGGCGGCGATGGCGCCCTCCCACTGTTGGCGGAGCCCGCGGACTGCTCCATGATCATGTCCGGACCGAGGCCACCCCCGAACCGGCCGCTGACGAGCTGGGCGTGGGCCTCCCGGCGCATGTAGTCGTGCAGCTCGTCGCACTGCTCGAACGGGGTCAGGGCACTGGCCAGCTGGATGTTGTCCAGCGAGGCGGGCCGACCGGCGAGAGCCCCCACGCCACCTGCGACCGTGATCGACGCGAGCAGTGCCGTCAACGCAACACGCTTCCCCATGGATGTTCCTCTGTTCGGCGCTCCGTCGGCCCTTGCGCCGATATGACGGCCACCGGGCTCCATGTGGTTCCCACATGTCGGGAGTTCGTGCCGCCGAGCTACCGGGCGCTACGACCAGCCGTCTTGGCCCGGTACATGGCCGAGTCCGAGTGCTTCAGCAGGTCCTGGAACGTCGTGCCGTCCTCCGGGAACACCGCTACACCCACGCTCGCGCCGATCGTGACCCGGTCGGGGCCCAGGTCGAAGGGAAGGCACATTGCCGCTGCGATCTTCGCGGCCACGGCCAGCGCACTGTCGGCGTCGCTCACGTTGCGAAGCAGGAGACAGAACTCGTCGCCGCCGACACGAGCGACTGTGTCGGCCGCCCGCACGCCGGCGAGAAGGCGGGCGGCTGCCTGCTTGAGCAGCTCGTCGCCCTTCTGGTGGCCGAGGGAGTCGTTCACGCTCTTGAAGCGGTCGAGGTCGACGAACAGCAGGGCGCCTTGCGTGCCCTCCCGGGCGGCTGCATGCAGCGCCTGCTCCACGCGGTCCTCGAGCAGCCGGGTGTTGGGCAGGCCGGTCAGCCCGTCGTGCAGGGCCTGATGGCGGATCTGCTCGACGAGTCGGGCGTTGGTGATCGCGATCGCAGCGTGGTCGGCGATGCCGCTCAGCCGCTCGACCAGGTCATCGTCCCGCCGGAGACGCTCGGCATCGTGGACCACGGCTGCGGCGACGATGCCGATGAAGCCGTCCTGCGAGCAGATCGGCACCATGGCGGTGGCCACATCGTCGGTGAGGTCCAGCAGGCTGCGCATCTCCGGCTCAGCGGTACCCCGAGCGACGAACAGCGGCCGCGGATCTCGGATCATGCCGGCCGTGAACGGCGAGTCCTCCACCGAGACGCGGATCGCGTCCAGCGGGTCCCCACTCGTGTCGTGGAACGCCTGACCCGAGAGCCGGCCGAGGACGGCGGCCGCGCCGACGCCCTCCATTGCAGCCAGACGCAGCGTGTCGCCTTCGAGGAGCCACACTCGCGATCGGTCGCAGTCGACCGAGGCCACCACTGCGGTGGCGGCTCGTGCGCACGCCTCGTCTTCGGTCGTGACGCGAGCGAGGGACTTGGCCAGCTCGAGCAGAGCCCGTGCGGTGCGGTCGCGTCGCTGCGACAGCTCGAGTGCAGCTGCGGTGTGGAGCGCAGCGGCGGCATGGGCCGCGTAGGCCTCCAGCAGGCGACGCTCATGGGCGAAGAAGGTGGCGTTGTCGGGAAGCACGGCGGCGAGCTGGCCGTAGCGATCCTCGCCGGCACCGATGGCCACGACCAACCGGGATCCGCCGTTGTCGTCGACCTCTCCCTGGAGCAGCTCGGCGGCGAAGGTCGTGGCTTCCTCGGCGGTGAACCCGATGCTGTGGACCCGCAGCGGCTCCTGAGGTCCGAGCCGCACTGCGAGCAGGAACTGCGGAGCCCGTACGGCGAGTCCCGCTCGCCGGGTGATGGCGTCCAGCGCCTCGTCGACACCGCCGGCCGACACCAGCTCGGTCGCTGTTTCCTGCAGCTGTTCGAAGCGAGTGGTCATCGCGGCCAGCTCGCCCTGCAGAGCGACCAGGCGCTGCTGCGCGTCGTCGTCGACTGGGACGGTGTCCCACCGGACCCGGTAGAGGCACGAGTCCGCCCCCGTGGCCTGGCACTGCAGCTCTTCCACCCGGGCCGTGCCGAACCCGAACAAGGGCGAGACCTGCGTCAGCGCGCCCTTGCTGTAGTTGCACATGTGGCGGCTGCGAGTGAAGCCCTCCGCCGACTTGTACTCGATGGTGCCTTCCGTGTCGCCGATCTCCAGGGCGACGCTGTGCACCATCGTCGAGTACTTGGCCGAGGTGGCAGCGATGTTCCGCAGCAGCTCGCTGGGCGACCCGAGCGAACGCAGCAGCGCGGCGATCTCCGTGCCCTCGTACTGACGGAGCAGATCCTCACCGACGAGCAGCCCGACGTCCGGGTCGGCGGTGTACTCGGCCAGCGCGTCGAACAGCGTGAGCGCCTGATCACCGGAGCTCCAGTTGGCCGCGTCCTCGAGCTCTTCGATCGTCCGTGTCTCGCCGGCGAGCCGGAGCACCTCGGCGATGCCCGCGTCCCCATCGACCGAGCGGGCATGGCGCAGGATCAGTGCCGTCACGGTGTTCGAGACGTGCCTCCCCGTGTGCCCCGCGATTCCGGCGGTGATCATGGTGGGTCATCGGCGCGTCCCTCACGGCGGATGAGGTAGTTGAGACGTTGTTGGGCCAGGTGACCGCGCGCCATGCGTCAGGATGAGCGGAACCATGGCCGTCAGCAGCCGCAGGGGTGACAAGGGAGAGGCGCCGACCCGGCGCGCCGTCGTGTCGGCGCTGCGCTTCCCGCTGGCCCTCTATGCCACCGTGGCCGTCGGCCTCTTCGTCGTCGTCCGCTACTCCGTCGACCACCTGCCGTTCGCCGCGACCCCGGCCCACGGGTTCCCCGACCACCGCTGGTTCGAGGGCTGGACCAAGTGGGACACCGGCTGGTACTACAGCATCGCCAACGACGGGTACACCTACTCGGGGCCTGGCTCCCAGTCCCCCGTGGCGTTCTTCCCGGCCTATCCCTTCGTCACGAGGGTGGCCAACCGGGTCTTCCCGGGTGACGCGCTGCACGCCGGCGTCGTGGTGTCCTTGCTGGCCGGTGTCGTTGCCGTCGTGGTCTTCCACCGCTGGGCCACGGCGGCGTTCGGCGCGAGGGTCGGGCGTTGGGCCACAGCCCTGCTCGTGCTGTACCCGTTCTCCTTCTACCTCTTCGGTGCGGTGTACTCCGACGCACTGTTCCTCTGCGCCGTGCTGAGTGCGTTCGTGCTGCTGGAGAAGGACCACCCGGTGCTGGCCGGCCTGGTCGGCGCAGTCGCCACCGCAGCCCGTCCGGTGGGCCTGGCCCTCACGTTCGCGTTGGTCATCCGCACCATCGAGCTGCGGGGCCTCTTCGGCGCCTACGGCCGCCCCCGGCGCCTGTTCGCTCCGTCGGGCGAGCCCGCGTCACCCGCCTCGAGTGCGCCGTCGTGGCGTCCGAAGCTGCGCGACCTCGGGGTGCTGTTGTCGGTCGGCGGGCTCGCCGCGTACTGCGCCCTGCTGGCCTACCGCTTCGGTGAGCCGTTCGCGTTCGCCAAGGTGGCCAGCGCCCCGGGCTGGAACCGAACGGTCGACCTGCCCACGATCCTCAAGGACGACTTCTTCGCCTACTTCGAGAACCCCGCCCTCACCGCCATCCAGGGAGGGCTGGCGCTCCAGGCCTTCGTGACGCTTGCGTCCCTCGCCCTGCTGCCGGTCATCGTGCGGCGGCTGGGGTGGGGCTACGCCGCCTACGTGGCCGTCGTGGTCGGCGTCCCGGCGGCCAGCTCGAGCCACTTCATCGGCATGGGCCGCTACGTCCTCGTGGCCTTCCCGTGCTTCGCGGTGGTGGCCGATCTGGTGGCGGGCAGGAAGACGCGGCGGATCGTTCTGCCGGTGGTGGTCACGGCCGCGAGCGCCGTCGGGCTCGCCTTCATGACCTCGTTCTTCGCCCGGTGGTACTTCCTGTCCTGAGCCCAGGCACAACGGTCAGACGACGCTCGGCTGGTCGAAGGTCAGCGCCAGCCCCGCCGTCAACGAGCGCACGGCTTCGGGAGCCATGACCGCGGTGTCCCGCAAGCTGAGCATCTCCAGGATCTGCACGGCGTCACCACCCCCGGTCATGGCGCCGTCCGGTACCGGCCCGTCGTGCACGCGCACAGCGTCACCTTCCACCGTCACCACGATGCGGGCGTCGGGGTCGGTCACCTCCAGGACGGTCGACCCGACCTCGGCTGCGCCGGCGCACACCCCGAACGCCGGACCGAGGGCCGCGACGTAGCGAAGGCACGTCAGGACCTCGACCCCATCCTCCTCCGGGGTGCGGCCGAGGGGCAGCAGGATGTCCCGCTCGTGGACCCAGGCGTCCCACAGGCCGTGGTCGGCAACCAGCGTGATGGGAAGGTGACCGGGTGGCGCTTCGGCCGGCTTCAGCCAGTCCTCCTCGGTGAGGCCCTCGACGACCGCAGCCAGCCCGGCGCAGCTGGCTGCGAACTGCTCGAGCGTCTCGGCCACGCCCGCGCCCCTTCCCTGCTCCACCAGCTCGGCCGGCGAGGTCACCGGATCGAACGTGCTGAGGTACCGCGTCGGCTTGCCGGCCGCCCCCGCACCGATTGCCAGCGCCCAGAACCCGTTCACGGTTGTGAGGTGGGAGACGACGTCCTGCACCGTCCAGCCGGCGCACCGGCTCGGCTGCAGCCACTCCTCTTCCGACAGGTCACGCAGGAAGGCTTCGAGTCGTGCCCGTTGCCCGACCATCGGGTGGGCGGCGCCGGCTCGCACATCGATCGAGATGACGGGGGAGTCGCCGTATCGGGGGGTGAGGCGCATGGCGGGACAGTAACCCCGCGCGGGAGCCGGCGGTCGGCGATTACGAATACAGCTTCGTCAGCGCACAGGTGCCTGCATTTCGCGTACCTTCTGCGGGCGAAGGAACGCCCGGCGAGCCCGGACATCTTGGAGGGAACGACCTTGCTTGTGCATCCACGCCGCGGCAGCCTGCGGTGCCTCGTCCTGTCTGCGGCGCTCATCGGGGGCGGTCTGGCCATTGCCGCCTCCCCCGTGGCTGCGGCGGAAGCGTCCTGCGCAACCACGCTAAAGACGAATTACCCGCACACCGACAAGAACTATGAGAACGGGCCTGAGGCCACCCGCCTGATGCCGGGGGGTCACATCCACCCTTACCAGCTCAACGGGACCGCAGGCACCGTCGTGCACGTCGACCGGGTCACGACCGCGACGGTGGGCCCGCTGAGCGCCCCCGTGGCGCGCCTCCTTCCCGGCGGCCTCACCTGGCGCCAGGCGAACCGGCTTCACAATCCCACGCAGCCGGGATCGGAGCCGTGGGTCGTCTTCCCGTTCGAAGGCGGTTACCTGCACACCGACAACCTGACGGGGGGCCCAGAGTTCGATGCCTGCATCGCGGCCCTGAACGCGCCCGCCCCGGCCGACCCGCCGCCGGCCCCACTGGATCCGCCGCCCGCTGCGCGCTCGGGGTACTGGATGGTGAGCAGCGACGGGGCGGTCTACGCCTTCGGTGATGCTGTCCACTACGGCAACGCCCACACGGGTGAGCGCATGGTGGACATCGAGGCGACCCCGTCGGGCAACGGCTACTGGGTCCTGAGCTCCACCGGCCAGGTCCATGCCTTCGGTGACGCGTCGGCCTCGGGCGGCGGATGGTCCGCAGCAGCGCTGCGCCCCGGCGAGGAGGTCACCGCCATCTCGGCCGTCTCGGCGAACGCCTACTGGCTGTTCAGCAGCCACGGCCGGGTGCTGGCCGTCAACGCTCCCCACCACGGGTCGATGGACGGGACCCAGCTCAACGGACCCGTGCTCGACGCCATCCCCACGCCCGATCACGGGGGCTACTACATGGTGGGATCCGACGGCGGCATCTTCACCTTCGGCAACGCCGTGTTCGCCGGGTCGATGGGTGGCATCTCCCTCAACGCTGCAGTGCAGTCCCTCGTGCCCGACGGTGATGGTCACGGCTACTGGCTGGTGGCCAGCGACGGCGGGATCTTCAGCTTCGACGCACCGTTCTACGGCTCGATGGGCGACCAGCGGCTGAACCGCCCGGTGAGCGGGATGGTGGCCTTCGGGTCAGCCGGCTACCTGATGGTGGCCGAGGATGGAGGCATCTTCACCTTTGGTCAGGCCCGCTTCCACGGCTCGCTGGGCGACAGTCCGTCCGTCTCTCCCATCGTGTCGGTGACCGTGCTGGACTGACGGCTCACGGCCTCGCCCCCCATGAGCCGTGGAACCGGTTGCTGGTGATGCCCGGGATCCCTTGGGTGGAGCTGGTGGGCGACGGCCAGGTGCTGCGACCACCGCACGAGGACGACGCGAGGGCCGCGCTGGCGCTGCTGACAGAACCGGATGTGGTGCGTTGGAACCCTGCGCCGGCGGTCGTCGACATCGCCTCTGCAGCAGCTGGTGCCGGCGCAGGAGCGACTGGTCGCAGGCCACCCACGCCACCTTCTCGGTCCATTCCGCGACCGACGGTGCCTTCGTCGGCAACGTCTCTCGTCACAACATCGATTCGGAGCTGGGGACAGCAAGCATCGGATCCGGATCGTCGCCCATCGGCGGGGGCTGGGTGCGGCAACCGCAGCCGTGCGCGCAGTGAGCGCCTGGGCCTTCGACAGCCTTGGCCTGTTCCGGGTGCAGCTGGTCCACGCCGTGGGCAACGCGGCATCGTGCCGCGTCGCGCACAAGGCGGGGTACCGGCTCGAAGGCACCCTGCGCCTGTCCGGCGTGGTCGAAGGCACCCGCCACGACCAGCACCTCCACGCCCGTCTCACTACCGACGGCTGAAGCGCGTCCGCCACCGGCCCCGCCACGCGAGGCTGGTGTCCGTGACGACCGATCTACCGCCCGCTAGGCACCTGCTGCGAGGCCGCGATCTGGCGGACGCGCGCTACGCCGATGCCATAAGCGTGTCGGACATGGCCGGTGCGGCCGGCTTGTCACGCGCCCACTTCAGCCGGGAGTTCCGGAGGACGTTCGGTGAGACGCCGCACCGCTACCTGCTGACGAGGAGGCTCGAGAGAGCGGCCGCCCTGCTCCGGAGCACCGACCGCACGGTCCTCGACATCTGCCTCCTCGTCGGTCTGGAGAGCGTCGGCTCGTTCACCACCAGCTTCAGGCGCATGTTCGGCACCTCGCCGCTCGCGTACCGGGCGGCGCACCCGCCGGCCTCGAACCTGGCTCGCGTCCCCGCGTGCATCGTGCGCGCCCATGCCCGTCCCGAGAACCGCACGTTTCGAGAAGACCCGGCGCCGGTCTCCTCCGTAACGTGCGACCCATGATGAAGATCGCAACCACACAGGTCTGGGTCCACGACCAGGACGAGGCCCTCGCCTTCTACACGCAGAAGCTCGGCATGGAGATCCGGGAGGACGTGACGGTCGCCGAGATGGGCAACTTCCGATGGCTCACCGTCGCACCCGTGGGTCAGACCGACGTCTCCATCGTGTTGATGGCCATCCCCGGCCCGCCGATGATGGACCCCGAGACGACCGCGCAGGTTCGAGACCTCATGGCCAAGGGCTTCGCCGGCACGGTCTTCCTGACCACCGACGACTGCCAGCAGTCATATGACCGGCTCCGAGCCCTGGGAGTCGAGTTCACGGAGGCCCCCGAGCAGCGCCCCTACGGCATCGATGCCGGGTTCCGCGACCCTTCAGGGAACAGCATCCGGCTCACGCAGGTGATGGAGCTGGCGTCGAGCTGACGCTCTGTTAGCGCTTCTCACCGAAGGCTCGATCGAGACCGTGACGATGGACTCCGTCGCCGCCCGTGCCGGAGTCAGCCGTCCCCGTGCCGAGCGAGCATCTCCCTCGTCGACCGAGGGCCTCACTCAGATCGTGTAGCGAAGGTGCTCCACGATCCTGGCACCGAGCGCTTCGTCGCCCTGCACGCTCACCGCCGAGGGGTCGGCACTCGACCGGCCGCCGCCCAGACGGGTGAACACGCCCACAGGCATCGTCAGTGTCGTCGTCGCCGGCGACTCGAGCCCATCAACCACCGTGGCTCGACCGCGGACGACGACGTGGAAGGTTCGGCCGCTGGCGCCGGTGAGCTCGAAGGTGACGGCCGTGCCTTCGGGCGCACCGGCCTGCTTGCCGACCACGAAGCCCATGGCGGCGACCATCTCGTCGAGGGCGACCTCGACGGTGAGCCCCGAATCGTGTCCGGGCCGTCCGAGCGCGTCGCGGATGTCCTGCTCGTGCATCCAGCAGTCGAACGCCCGGATGCGCATGAAGCGGCCGTAGCTGTCTCGGCCAGCCGGCGTGAAGCCATCCGCATCCCATCGGGCCTGCTCCATCGACCGCAGCGCGTCGAGGCGCGTGGTGGTGATGGCGCGGAAGCGATCGACGATCTCGGGCGGTGGTGTGGTGCGCAGGGCTTCGACCCAGACCTCGTTCGAGCGGCCGATGTCGTTGCGCACATGGGCCGCCGTCACTCGGTCGATCTCGACCGCTGGTGCCTTCACCCCGGCGAGCATGGACTCCGTGCCGATCACATGGGCGACGTTGGCCCGCACGTCCCAGCCGGGGCACGGCGTGGCTGCCGACCAGGCCCGCTCGTCGAGATCGGCGATGAGCGCCTCGAGCGCGGTGAACTCCTCGGCGATCGCCTGGACGATCCGGTCCTTCGGCACGATCGTCGTCACGGGGTCTCCTTCTGGATGGTGATCCAGTCGCGGGCCGTGAGGTATGGCCGGAAGGTGTCGGCGACGAGACGGATGTCCTCGGCGCGCTTCGGGCGTTGCAGCTCGTAGAGGTGCGGGAACTCGCGCCAGCCGCAGACCAGCTCCCACAGGCGGAGCGCGTCGGCTCCGGTTGGAGGCTCGAGGAGGACTGGGCCGAACACATGGGTTCCGTCCGCGAAGCCCAGGACCGGAACGCCCCAGCCGCCGGCAGCCACCACCGCGTCGTGGTCGGCCTTCACCTCGTCTGACGTGGTGGGGTCGGCGATGGCCTCGTCCACCAGCCCGGGGTCGAGCCCGAGCTCGGCAAGAAGGGCTCGTGCCACGGCCGGCTCGTGGGGCTTCCGCCCCTCAACGTGCAACGCGGTGCCGGCTCTTTGGTACCAGGCATCGAGCAACGACTCGTCGTCGCGGCGGAGCCGAGCCCCGATGCGCATCATCGACCACCCGTAGGACCACGGTCGCTCCCACGGATGCTTCTTGCCCTCGGCCCGGTTGATCTCCTCGAGGGAGAAGAAGCGCCAGCGGACCGTGACGCCGGCGTGGTCGCGCACCTCGCGGATCCACCGCGCAGTCTGGAAGGCGTACGGGCACATCAAGTCGAAGTGGAAGTCGACGGTCGTGGGCGGCTCGAGTACGGGCAATGGCTCCTCCTCGGCGTGAAGCCCTCAATGTAGGGCCAGCCGGGGGCGCGCATCTTCCAGGAGGCCAGTCGCGGCGTGCGTCCGGTGTGGATGGCTACGGGCGGATGAGCCGGGTTGACGTTGACGCCTACGCCGAGGCGGAGCCCGATCCCCTCGCGGCGACGGCGGCCGAGATCATCGAGCACATGAACGCCGATCATGGCGAGGCCCAGGTGCTGTTCTGCCGTCATCTCGCAGATCGTCCCGACAGCACCGAGGCGGTCATGTCCAGCGTCGACCGCTATGGCTTCGAGATGATTGCCGTCAGCCCTGCCGGTCGTGCCGCTGTCCGTCTCGGCTTCCCCGAAGAGTGCACCACCGGGGAGCAAGTCCGGCGGGCGATGACCGCCATGGTGGACGACGCCCGAGCCGTCGCGAAACGCGTCCGGACGTAGCCAACCCGCTCGCCCTTCGATGGACGCGGCAACAACACGAAGGGCGGCGATTGGTGCAGCGGTGACCCACGCCGAGCACCCACGCCTCGTGACCGGATCCGGCCGACCGGCGATCGTGGGCACCATGGGCCCTCCGCGGAGCCCAATCCCGCGCGAGTGGGGCGACCTTTCGGACTGCAGTCCGGCTCGTGGTGGGCGAGGGGGGACTTGAACCCCCACATCCTTTCGGACACAGGAACCTGAATCCTGCGCGTCTGCCAATTCCGCCACTCGCCCGAGTGTGGGACCCGCCACGGTAGCCGATGGCCGGAGGAGGGCCGCGGCTCGGCCGCTCAGGGGCTGGGTATGCTCCGGCGGACCATGGCACTCAGGGACTTCGAGCGGCGCCTCGAGCGCCTGGTCGAGGGCGTCTTCGCCAAGGCCTTCCGCAGCCGGCTCACCCCGGTCGAGCTCGGGCGACGCCTGACGCGGGAGATGGACGTACGCCGCACAGTCGGCATCCGTGGCCTGATCGCACCCAACCAGTTCACTGTCTCGGTGTCACAGACCGATCTCGACAACTTCGCCAGCATCGAGAACAGCCTCCGCGGCGACCTGGCCGGGTACGCCAGAGAGCATGCGCGCTCCGAGGGCTATGCCTTCCTCGGGCCGGTGGAGGTCGACCTCCAGGTGGACGAGAAGCTCGGCACCGGCGAGTTCTACGTCACCAGCGCCATGGTGGAGGGCACCGGAGGTCCGTCCGCAGCGGTCATCCTGGGTGACGGCAGCCGCATCGGCGTGGGCGACGAGCCGTTGATCATCGGCCGCAGCCCGGATGCCGACGTGGTGCTCAACGACGCCCAGGTCAGCCGCCACCACGCCGAGATCCGTCGGGACGGCAACACGTTCTCCGTGCTCGATCTCGGGTCGATGAACGGCACCCGGGTGAACGGCGCCGGCATCCGCCAGCAGCAGCTCGCCGACGGCGACCAGATCACCGTGGGGGCCCATTCGCTCCGCTTCGAGATGGGATAGCGCAGTGCCCGAGTCGCTGCTGACGATCCTCAAGCTGCTCCTGATGGCGCTGGTGTACCTCTTCTTCTTCCGGGTGCTGCGCGCCGTGTGGGCCGAGGTGCACCTGAGCAACCGGCCGGCGGCAGCCGCGCCACCGCAGGCGACGCCGGCACCCGCTCGAGCCGGTGGGCGGGAGCGCAGCGCCGCACCGACCACCAAGGGCACGGCCCGGCTGAAGGTGCTCGAGCCGCCCGAACAGCGCGGGCAGAGCTTCGACCTGGCCGAGGAGCTCACCGTCGGTCGGGCGGCCGGTTGCCAGGTACGCATCCAGGACACGTTCGCGTCACAGCTGCACGCGAGGATCTACCGCAGGGAAGGCCAGCTGTACATCGAGGATCTGGGGTCCACCAACGGCACGTACCTCAACCGCAAGGGCACCAAGAACCGCGAGAAGATCGCCGGGGCGCTCCCCCTCCGGTCGGGGGACAAGGTCGTGATCGGCAAGACCGTCATGGAGGTCGGGAAGTGACACAGCTGCGCTGGGGTCAGGCCACCGACGTCGGCCGGCGCCGTTCGAAGAACGAGGACATGGTGCTGAGCGCCGACCCCCTCTTCGCCGTGGCCGACGGCATGGGTGGCCACGCCGGCGGCGCGGTGGCCTCCCTCACCGCCGTGCAGGCCCTGCGTGATGCCTTCCGGCGCGACGCCACGGCCGACGGGCTCGAAGCGGCCGTCGCGGAGGCCAACCGGGCCGTGTACGACAAGGCGGCCGGCGACCCCGACCTCCACCACATGGGCACGACCCTCAGCGCCGTCGCCCTGGTGAAGGAGGGCGGTGACGACCTGTTCGCAGTCGCCCACGTGGGCGACTCGCGCGTCTACCTCCTGCGGCGCGGCGAGCTCAGCCAGCTCACCGACGACCACAGCGTCCCCCAGGAGCTGTACCGCGCCGGCCACCTCAGCGAGGAGGAGGCAGCCGCCGACCCCCGTCGCAACCAGGTCACCCGCTCGATCGGCATCGGTCCGTCGGTCGAGGCGGACATGCAGATGCTCAACCCGTTCGTCGGCGACCGCCTGGTGCTGTGCAGCGACGGGCTGTTCAACGAGGTCGACGACGACACGCTGGCCGGTGTGCTCCGCAAGGTGGACGATCCCGACGAGGCCGCTCGGCGACTCGTCGACCTCGCCAACGAGGCCGGTGGTGGTGACAACATCAGCGTCGTCATCGTCGACGTCATCGATGACGGTGATCGCGCCCGCAAGGCGTCCGCCGCCCTGGCCTCAGAGCCTCCGGCCGGTCGCTCGGGCGGCGCCACCCAGGTCGACACACCGGTCACGACGAGCGCCGTCCCGGCCGGTGCAGTCGCCACCGACTCGGGCGTCTCGGAGTCGAGCCGCCTGCCGACCTTGGCCGACCGCAACGCACAGCTGCGCGACCTGGCCAGCCAGGACCACGACGAGGCACCCCTGCCTTCGGGCTGGGCCGAGGGCGACCACCACCATGAGGCGCGCATCCCCACCCGACGGGTGACCTTCCGCGTCGTGCTCTTCGTGCTGCTCCTCCTGCTGATCGGCGGTGGAGCGGCGGCCGCCGTCGGCATGTACGCGCGGGGGTCGTACTACGTCGGCCTCGACGAGGGTCAGGTCACGATCTTCAGGGGGCGTCCGGGCGGCCTGCTCTGGTTCATGCCCACCGTCGAGGAGCGCACAGACATCACCCAGGCCGAGGTGCCTCCCGCCTTCCGCTCCGACCTCGAGGCCGGCAAGCAGGAGCCGTCCGCTGCGCAGGCCCGCCGCTACGTCGACAACATCCGGGCGGCCGCGCCGACGACCCTCCCTCCTGTGACGGTGCCGCCGGTGACGGTGCCGCCGGTGACGGTTCCACCTCCGGTCCCCTGATGGCTGCCGCGCGTGCCAGCCGGCGCACGACCGAGCTCGGTCTCATGGTGCTCGCCGTGCTCGTCACCGTCGGCGCCTACACGCTGGCCAGCCTCGGCCGGTCGGCGAAGGCCGGCGAGGCGACGTTGCCGGCCAACCTGTGGCCCTTCCTGGGCATGATCGTGGGGCTCTTGGCCGCTGCCCACCTGGCCGTTCGGTGGCTCGCGCCGAACGCCGACGGCATCCTCCTGCCCATGGCCGCCCTGCTCAACGGCATCGGCTACGTCTTCATCGCCCGCCTCGACCTCAAGCTGGCAGGCCTGCAGTCACTGTGGACGGCCATCGGCATGGGGGCCTTCGTGGGCACCCTCCTGGTCGTCCGCCGCGCCCGTGACCTCGAGCGCTACCGCTACACGTTCGCCCTGGTCGGGATCGGGCTGCTGCTGATGCCGCTGCTCCCAGGGCTCGGCCGCAACATCAACGGGTCGCGCATCTGGATCCGGTTCGGCCCGGTCAGCTTCCAGCCCGGCGAGCTGGCCAAGATCGCCCTGGCCCTGTTCTTCGCCGGCTACCTGGTGGAGAAGCGCGAGCTGCTGACCGAGTTCACCAGCCGCCTCTGGCGCATCGACATGCCCAACCCCAAGTACCTGGGGCCGGTGCTGGGCGCCTGGGGCTTCTCGCTGGTCGTCATGATCTTCCAGAAGGATCTCGGCTCCTCCCTGCTGTTCTTCACCCTCTTCGTCGTCATGCTGTGGGTGGCCACCAACCGCGCCGTGTACCTGATCATCGGGTCGCTGCTGTTCTCCTCCGGAGCGTTCATCGCGTGGCGGTCGTTCAGCCACGTGCAACAGCGCGTCACCGGCTGGCTCGACCCGTTCGGCGACGCCGCCGCCCAGGGTGGCATCACCCAGCTGGTGCAAGCCCTGTTCGCCTTCGGCTCCGGTGGGGTGGCCGGCACCGGCATCGGCCTCGGCAGCCCGACGCGCATCCCGGCCGTCACCACCGACTTCATCTTCGCCGCCATCGGGGAGGAGCTCGGGCTGCTCGGCACCACCGCCGTCATCACCGCCTTCCTCCTCATGGTCGGTGCCGGCCTCCGCATCGCCTTGCAGGCGGCCAGCGCCTTCGAGCAGCTACTGGCCACCGGGCTCACCGTCATCCTGGGGGTGCAGACCTTCATCATCGTGGGAGGCGTCACCCGGCTGGTGCCGCTCACGGGCATCACCCTGCCGTTCGTGTCCTACGGCGGGTCGTCGCTCATCGCCAACTACGTGTTGCTGGCCCTGCTGCTGCGCATCTCGAGCGACAGCGAGCGCCGGCGAGGTGCAGCTACCGCCGCCCGCGGCTCTGAGGACGAGACCGTCGCGGTGCAGCGGTGAACCGACAGATCCAGAAGGTCGGCGTCGGCCTCATGGTGCTGTTCGGGGCCCTGTTCCTGCAGCTCAACTACCTGCAGCTGGTGCGGGCCGACGAGCTGGCCAACGACTCCCGCAACACCCGGGTCGCGGTGAAGGACTTCAGTCGGCAGCGCGGCATCATCGAGTCGGCCGACAACGTCGTCCTGGCCCGGTCCGAGCCCTCGGGGGACGAGTTCGAGTACCAGCGCAGCTATCCCGAAGGCAACCTGTTCGGCCACGTCACCGGCTTCTTCTCGTTCACCTACGGGTCCGATGCGGTCGAGCGGGTGTACGGCGACGAGCTGTCGGGACGACGGCTGCCCCTGCGGGTCGGCAGCATCCGTGACCAGCTGGTGGAGAGCGTCCGGTACGCCAACGTGAAGCTCACCGTCCGCAAGGACATGCAGCAGGTTGCGGCCGAGGCGCTCGGGGAGCGCCGGGGAGCGGTGGTGGCCATCGACCCCCGCACGGGGGCGCTGCTCAGCCTCTGGAGCTACCCGTCGTACGACCCCAACCCCCTTGCCGGGCACAGCCAGTCGTCGGTGCGCAACGCCTGGGCCCTCTACCAGCTCGACACCTCCAAGCCCTTGCTGTCCCGTAGCTATCGCGAGCGCTACGCCCCAGGATCCACCTTCAAGGTGGTCACCGGCGCCGCCGCAGCCAAGTACCGGCCCGAGCTCGTCACCAAGGCCTATCCCCAGCTCCGAGACCTGGATCTGCCCCAGACCGACCGGAACCTGCCGAACTTCGGCGGGGGAAGCTGCGGCGGCCGGCTGGTCGACCTACTGCGCGTCTCCTGCAACACCGGCTTCGGGCAGATGGGCCTCGACATCGGCGGTGAGGACATGCACCGCATGGCGGAGGACTTCGGCTTCGGCTCCCGCCCGCCGGTGGACCTCAACGCGGCGGCCACGTCCAGCTTCCCGGAGGCCGATCGCACCAACCTCCCCGGGCTGGCCCAGGCGGCGATCGGTCAGGGCAACGTCAACGCCAGCCCCTTGCAGATGGCGCTGGTGGCGGCCGGCATCGGCAACGGCGGCAGCATCATGACCCCCCACGTCATGGCCGAGATCCGCGACAACGACGGCGAGCTCGTGCGCACCTACGAGCCCAGCGAGTGGCAGCGGCCCCTCACGGCCGAGCAAGCGGCCACGGTGCGCGAAGCCATGGTGGCGGTCGTGCAGAGCGGCAGCGGCACCCGCGCCGCGATCCCCGGCGTCACAGTGGCGGGCAAGACCGGGACGGCCCAGACGATCGGCGACAACGCCCATGTGTGGTTCGTGGGCTTCGCCCCAGCGGAGAACCCCACCGTGGCGGTGGCCGTGATCGTCGAAAGCCAGGAAGGCGTGAGCGAGGCCACCGGCGGCCGGGTGGCCGCCCCGATCGCCCGCACGGTCATGGAAGCCGCCCTGAGGCGGTAGGGAGCCTCCCCTAGGCTTGAGCAGACATGTCGCAGGCAATCCCCCAGGTCTTCAACGGGCGGTACGAGATCACCCGCCACATCGCCCGGGGCGGCATGGCGGAGGTCTTCCTCGCGCAGGACCTCACCCTCGACCGACCGGTCGCGCTGAAGGTCCTCTTCCCCGAGCTCAGCACCGACCGCAGCTTCGTGGAGCGCTTCCGGCGTGAGGCGCAGGCGGCCGCCAACCTGACTCACCCGAACATCGTCTCGGTCTTCGACTGGGGCGAGGGCGACGACACGTACTTCATCGTCATGGAGTTCATCGAAGGCCGCACGCTGGGCGACATCATCCGGGCCGAGGGGCCGATGCCTCCTGAGCGGGCGGCCGAGATCGCGGCCGACACAGCCGGCGGGCTCGCATTCGCTCATCGCAGCGGCGTGGTGCACCGCGACGTCAAGCCCGGCAACGTGCTCATCAACCCGAGCGGGCAGGTCAAGGTGGCCGACTTCGGCATCGCCCGGGCGGCCAACACCGACAACGAGCTGACCCAGGCCGGCTCGGTCATGGGCACGGCCACCTACTTCTCACCCGAGCAGGCCCAGGGGCATCGGGTCGACGGCCGCAGCGACGTGTACTCCCTCGGCATCGTCCTCTACGAGATGCTCGTGGGCAAGCCTCCCTTCGCCGGCGACAACCCACTGGCCATCGCGTACAAGCACGTCCGGGAGGCGCCGGTGGCGCCCCGCAAGCTGAAGCCCGACATCCCGGAGTCCCTCGAGGGGATCGTGCTGCAGGCCATCGCCAAGAACCCCGCCGACCGCTATGCCAGCGCAGACGAGCTGCGGCAGGACCTGCTTCGCTACCGCCAGAACCGTCCCGTGCTCGCGGATCCGACGGTGGCCATGGCGGCCGTGAACGCCACGATGGCCGCGCCCGCCTACAGCGACGCGACGCAGATGGTCGACCGCACCCAGATCGCACCCCCGGTGGGCGCCCGCCCGGTGGCCACGGCGTCGGCGGTGGAGGAGCCCCCGCACCGCAGCAATCGCGCCTTCGTCGCCCTGCTGGTGGTGATGTTGCTCGTCCTGGCCGGGCTCCTGTGGCTCTTCGCCCGAGAGGCCGGCATCCTCGGCTCAACCGGAGGGGAGCTGGTCAACGCACCGAGCGTCGTGGGCCTCACCGAGCAGCAGGCCAAGGACCGGCTGGACGACGAGGGCCTGAAGGCGAACGTCGTGCGCGAGGCCAATGACGACCCCGCCAAGCTGGGCCAGGTGCTGTCACAGGACCCAGGGCAGGGCACGCAGCTCGAGCGGAGCGCGGCGGTCACCATCCGGGTCGGGGGGCCACCCGAGGAGGTGCCGATCCCGAACGTGGCCGGGCGCACGGCCGACCTGGCCCGCACCGAGCTGACCACGGCCGGCTTCACGAACATCACCGAGAAGCCGCAACCCGACGAGAACGTGGCGGCCGGCCTCGTCATCTCCACGGATCCGGCCGTCGGGCGGCGGGTGACCAAGAGCACGCCCATCGTGCTCACGGTGTCGAGCGGCAAGGCGCCGAGGCCGGTGCCTGCGGTCGTCGGGAAGGACTACAGCACAGCCGCCAACGAGCTCGGGCTGGCCGGCTTCGTCGCCAAGCTGGAGCGAGAGGCGTCCGACAAGCCCGTCGACGAGGTGCTGCGCACCACCCCCGTGGCGGGCACGCAACTGCCCCCGGGCGCCACGATCACCGTCGTCACATCGTCCGGCCCGGCCGGTGTGCAGGTGCCCAACCTGGCCAACCTCAACGAGACCCAGGCCCGCGCCGAGCTCGAGTCTCGGGGGCTGAAGTACGCCGCGGGTGCTCCGGCACCGGGCACGCCGGGCCTGATCGTCTCCCAGTCGCCGGCAGCCGGCCAGCGGGTCGATCGAGGCGCAACCGTCACCGTCCGCCTCGGTCAGGCCGCTACGACGACGACGGCCGCCGCGAGCACCACCACCACCCGCCCGACGACCACGACGACCGCCGCCGCGAACGCCGACCGGGGGCGCGGGAACGACGACTGAGCGCCCGTGGGGGCGTTCGGGACCTCAGGCGGCGACGAGCCGACCGAGGAAGTTGGCCAGCAGCGGCTTGCCCACCGAGGTGAGGATCGACTCGGGGTGGAACTGGACGCCCTCGACCGGCAGCTCGCGGTGCCTCAGCGCCATGATCGTGCCGTCCGCCGTCTCGGCCGTGACCTCCAGCTCGGCCGGCAGGGATTCGCGCTCGACGACGAGGGAGTGGTAGCGGGTCGCCTCGAAGGGGCTGTCCAAACCGGCCAGGACACCTGCGCCGTCATGGCGGACGAGTGACGTCTTGCCGTGCATGATCTCCGCCGCCCGCACCACCCGGCCTCCGAACACCTCGCCGATGCACTGGTGTCCCAGGCAGACGCCGAAGAGGGGCACCTGCGGCCCGAGCTCACGGATGACCGTGTTGGAGATGCCGGCGTCCTCGGGGCGGCCCGGGCCCGGAGAGATCAGGATGGCGTCGGGGCGCAGCTCGGCCAGGCCCTCGACGGTGATGGCGTCGTTGCGGTGCACCAGGGGCTCAGCACCGAGCTCGCCCAGGTACTGCACGAGGTTGTAGACGAACGAGTCGTAGTTGTCGATCACTACCACGCGTGGGTGGAACGTCGAGGCCATGGCTCTCAGGTTACGGGGCGGGCGGACGCTGCCTTCGTGGAGCCGGTGTAGGCGGGGACCTCCAAGGTGTCCCGCTCGATCGAGAAGCGGCGCGAGAGCCGCGCCGCGTCCTCTCGGAGCCGGCGCACCAGCCGGTCGCTCTCGAACCGCTCACGGTTGGCCGCGATCGCGGTGATCACGAACGGGGGCGAGTGCACCGTGCCGTTGAGCAGCAGCGTGTTCCCCACGCACAGCACCGCGCTCGTGCTGACCAGCCGTTGCCCGTTGATCGACATCGCCTGCGCGCCCGACCGCCACAGCGCGTTGACCACCGCCTGCACGTCCTCCGAGTGCACCACCAGGTCGTTGACGTTGGCGCCGGCCGGGGGCTCCCTGAGGCTCGAGTCAGCCAGCGTGACCTTCACCCCCGCACCGCTCAGCGGGACGAGGCCGGCGACGAGCTGGGCGGACTCGAGCTGTGCCTCCAGGTTGGTGATGCCCCCCACCAGGCTGGAGCGTTGGGCCCGTTGGGCTTCGAGGTCGGCGCGCAGCTCGGCCACCTGGGCCCGCAGCTGGGCGGCATCCGCGGCCTCGCGCTCGATCAGATCGGCCAGGCGGTACCGCTGCGGCAACCGAGTGGCCGGGTCAGCTGGCTCGCTCCGGAGCACGACCATCCCCAGAAACGCCAACATCACGCACGCCACGCCCATCCAGGGGCGGTGAGCCGAACCGACCGGCGAACGGGTGAACACTCCGCCATTGTCGCCGCTGGCGTTTCACTAACCTCGTCATATGGCGGAGAAGCGCAAGGTGGTGCAGAGCGGTCGGGTCACGCCGAAGGGCACCCAGCCGCCGACCAAGGGTCGGCCGGGCGGGCGCAACGCCCGTCGGGGCGCCGGCCCCAGCGCCGCGGAGGCCGAGACGTCGACGGCACGCAGCGGGCGGTACACGCCGCCGGCACCGCGCCCGCAGAAGGTCAGCCCACGTTGGGTGCCGATCGTCATGGGTGCGCTGCTCGTGATCGGCATGCTGATGATCGTCTTGAACTACCTCAACCTGCTGCCCGGCCTCGATCCGAGCAACTGGTACCTCCTCGCCGGGCTGGCGCTGATCACGGCGGGGTTCGTGGTTGCCACACGCTGGCGCTGACGCGCCACAAAGAGCGCGCGTCCCCAGGCTTGTCCACAGACTGGGGACCACTGGCGGTGACGGCCTGAGCGGGCTGGCCCGTCACTCGACCGGCGCCACCAGGTCCATGTCCTCCAGGCAGTGCCGAGGCGGCTCCGGGTCCTCGTTCGGTGCAGCCGTCATGCGGATCTCGACCCCGCAGATGGAGCAGCGGAAGCGGACGTTCACCCGACGCATCTCCCCGGCCGGAGGCGGCCCGGGCAGCGGGTTGGCCAGACCCTTCAGCATCCAGAAGCCGATGCGGAGCGACAGGTACACCATCGGGGCCCCGATGATGAGCTTGACGAGCATGGGTACCGGCTAGCCGAGCCGCTCGATGATGGTGGCGTTGGCCAGGCCGCCGCCCTCGCACATCGTCTGCAGGCCGTACCGACCGCCGGTGCGCTCCAGCTCGTTGAGCAGCGTGGCCATCAGCTTGGTGCCCGACGCACCCAGTGGATGGCCGAGGGCGATGGCGCCGCCGTTGACGTTCACCCGCTCCAGGTCCGCGTTGTGCTCCTTCTGCCAGGCCAGCACCACGGAGGCAAAGGCCTCGTTGATCTCCACCACGTCGATCTGGTCGAGGGTGAGGCCGGCCCGCTCGAGCACCTTGGTGGTGGCCGGGATAGGGCCGGTGAGCATGGTCACGGGATCGACGCCGGCCAGTGAGAAGGCGTGGAAGCGGGCGCGCGGGCGCAGGCCCAGGGCGTTGGCCTTCTCCTCGCTCATGATGAGCACTGCGGAAGCGCCGTCGGTGATCTGGCTCGAGTTGCCGGCCGTCACCCGCCCGTCCGGCTTGAACGCGGGCTTCAGCTTGGCCAGCGTCTCCACCGTCGAGTCGGGCCGGATGCCCTCGTCCTCGGTGAACATCTCCTGGGTGACGTTGCCGTTGGCGTCCCTCACGGGCACGGCGACGATCTCGTTGGCGAAGCGCCCCTCGGCACTCGCCCGCGCCGCCCGCTGGTGCGACTGGGCCGAGTAGGCGTCGAGGTCCTCCCGCGACAGGGCCCACTTGTCGGAGATCAGCTCGGCCGAGATGCCCTGGGGCACGAGCCCGCCGGCATCCGCGTAGCGGGCGTTCACGGCCGGCCCGAAGGGCATGCCGGCGACGCCGAGGGAGGCCCCCATCGGCACCCGGCTCATCACCTCGACGCCCGCCGCGATCACCACGTCGTAGGCCCCGGCCATCACCCCTTGCGCGGCGAAGTGGGCCGACTGCTGTGACGAGCCGCACTGCCGGTCGACCGAGGTGGCCGGCACGGAGTCGGGGAAACCGGCCGCCAGCAGGGCGTTGCGGCCGATGTTCAGCGCCTGCTCCCCGACCTGCATGACGCAGCCCATGATCACGTCGTCCACCAGAGCCGGGTCGAGGTCGTTGCGCTCGATGAGGGCCTTCAGCACCTCCCCGGCCAGGTCGGCCGGGTGCCAGCCGCTGAGCTTGCCGCTGCCCTTCTTGCCCCGGCCCCCTGGGGTCCGAACTGCGTCGACGATCACCGCGTTGCCCATGTGTGCCCTCCCGAGCTGGTGCCCGGGAGCCTACCGGCGGCTTGTGACCACCGGGCCGGGGACTCAAGGGGTAGCCGGCGCCGCTGACGGGAACGACCTAGGCCATGCGAAGGCTTGTGAAGTCCTTGATGCCCGTCACCCGCACGGGGGCCCTGCTCTGGGCGTGGAGCAACCGAGACCGACTGGCCGAGTGGGGCAGCTTCGGCGTCCGCGCCGTGCAGGACGTGGCTGATGGCAACGGCACCGATGACAGCCGGGCCGAGCTCCGGCTGCGCACTGCGCTGGCCAGGAACCCCCGGACGCGCAACATCGACGTCGGGGTAGCCGTGAAGAACGGCGTCGCCGTGCTCACCGGCCGCCTGACGCCGGAGGCCCACGCCGCCGTGCAGGACGTGGCCGTTGGCACCAAGGGCATCGCCCGGGTGGACGACCAGATCACCAACGTCGCACCGAACCGGCGGAACCTGCTGCGGCGCTAGCGCCGCAGCAGGTTCGACGCGGGCTGGGCCTAGACCGGCTGCTTCACGTAGCGCAGGTACGGCTTCTTGGCGTCGAAGCCCTCGGGGTACTTCTCCTTGGCCTCCTCGTCGGAGACGGCCGGCACGATGATCACGTCGTCACCCTGCTGCCAGTTCACCGGGGTGGCGACCTTGTGCTTCGCGGTGAGCTGCAGGGAGTCGATCACCCGTAGGATCTCCTCGAAGTTGCGGCCCGTCGAGGCCGGGTAGGTGAGCTGCAGCTTCACCTTCTTGTCCGGTCCGACCACGTACACCGAGCGGACGGTCATCGTGTCGGCCGATGCCTGGTCGAGCATGTCGTACAGCTCGGACACCTTCTTGTCGGAGTCGGCGATCATCGGGAAGTTCGGACGGTGGCCGGTGACCTCCTCGATGTCCTTGGCCCAGTCGGCATGACGGTCGACTGCGTCCACCGAGAGCCCGATCACCTTCACGTTGCGCTGATCGAAGTCGGGCTTGAGCTGCGCCGTGTAGCCGAGCTCGGTGGTGCAGACCGGCGTGAAGTCCTTGGGATGGGAGAAGAGCACACCCCAGCTGTCGCCCAGCCACTCGTGGAAGTCGATGGTGCCCTCGGTCGTCTCGGCCGTGAAGTTGGGTGCCTCGTCGCCTAGGCGGATGCTCATGCGTTCTCCTCTGAGAGTCGTTGGTGCCGCAACGATAGTTGACTCATCAGGTCAACTTTCGGGCCGCCATCCGCATTCCACCGCGGCACCCGTACTCTCTGAGGTATTCCCCCCAGCAGGAGGACCTGCATGTCCCGCATCGATCGTGTGGAGATCGACCAGGCGGCCGCCGGCTCCACGGTGGCCAGTCGCTTCGCCGAGAACGTGAGCGACTTCGGTGATCGCACTGCGCTGCGGTGGCAGGTCGGTGATGCGTGGCACGAGCTGACCTTCGCCGAGTACGCCGAGCAGGCGTGCCGCGTCGCGGGAGGATTGCGTCGGCTTGGTCTCCAGCCGGGCGAGCGGATCGTGCTCATGATGCGCAACCGAGCCGAGTTCCATGTCCTCGACGTGGCGGCACTGCTGTGCGGTGCCACGCCCATCTCGATCTACAACTCCTCGTCGGCTGAGCAGGTGGAGTACGTGGCCGGCCACTGCGGGGCCACCATCGCCGTGGTGGAGGACGTCGCCTTCCTCGAGCGGTTCCGAGCGGTCCGCGACCAGCTGCCTCTGCTGCGCGACATCGTGATCCTCGACGACCAGGGGTCGGCGCCCGACGACGCGTCGCCGTGGGCGCAGCTCGTGGCCTCGGAGCCGGTCGACCTGGCCGAAGCGTCCGCGTTGGCCCGGCCGGAGGACCTGGTGACGGTGATCTACACGTCAGGCACGACCGGCCCGCCCAAGGGAGTGATGCTGACCCACGCCAACGTGGTGTGGACGGCGGAGAGCTACCGGCGTCTCCTCGACGACACCGGAACCGACATCACGGGGTACCGCACGGTCTCCTACCTGCCGATGGCCCACGTGGCCGAGCGCCTGGCCAGCCACTACCTCGCCATCCTGGCCGGCCTCGAGGTGACCCCCTGCCCGGAGCCCGGTCTGCTCGCCGCCTACCTCCGCGAGACCCGGCCGCAGAGCCTCTTCGGCGTGCCTCGGGTGTGGGAGAAGATGCACAGCGGCGTGATGGGCGCCATCGGGGCCGACCCGGAGAAGGCGAAGAAGTTCAACGAGGCTCTGGAGGCGGCCAAGCCACTGCGGGCCGCGGCGCTGCTCGGGCCGCTCGAAGAGGAGGCGGCGCAGACCCTCGCCTTCCTCGACGAGGTCGCCTTCAAGGGCGTGCGGGAGCTGCTCGGCCTGGACGAGCTCCGCTTCGCCGTCACGGGAGCCGCACCCATCCCGCCGGAGCTCATCGAGTGGTTCCGCGCCATCGGCGTGCCCATGTCGGAGATCTACGGCATGAGCGAGAACACCGGGCCCATGACCTGGGATCCCGTCGAGGTGCGCATCGGCACCGTCGGCCGCCCGCTCCCAGGCGTCGAGGTGAAGCTGCTGGCCGACGGCGAGGTGGTCGGCCGGGGCGGGCACATCTTCGCCGGCTACCTCGACGACCCGGAGAAGACGGCGGAGGCGCTCGATGACGAGGGCTGGCTGCACACCGGCGACATCGGCCGGATCGATGAGCAGGGCTACCTGAGCATCATCGACCGCAAGAAGGAGCTGATCATCACGGCGGGCGGCAAGAACATCTCGCCCGCCAACATCGAGGCTGCCCTCAAGTCGTTCCCCCTGATCGGCCAGGTCGCGGTGATCGGCGACAACCGGCCGTTCATCTCTGCCCTGATCGTCCTCGACCCCGAGGTCGCGCCGGCATGGGCCCGCCAGCAGGGCATCGAGTTCTCGGCCTTCTCCGAGCTGGCCGAGAACGAAGCGGTGCGGGCCGAGGTGGAGCGGGTGGTGGCCGAGGCGAACCGCCGGTTCAGCCAGGTCGAGCAGGTCAAGCGGTTCGCCTTGCTGGCGGCCGAGTGGCTCCCCGACTCCGAGGAGCTGACCCCCACATCCAAGCTCAAGCGGCGGGGCGTGAACGAGAAGTACGCCGGGGAGATCGCCGCGCTCTACGCCTGACGGCGGCGCAGATCAGGAGGCGGCGCGGGCGGCGCGCTGGGTGGCCCGCCATCTACGGCGCAGCACCCGGCGCTCGTCCTCGGTGGTGCCGCCCCACACACCGAACTCCTGGTTCGACGTGATGGCGAAGTCGAGGCACTCGGCGCGCACGGGACACTGCCCGCACACCGCCTTGGCTGCTTCGATCTGCGCGACTGCGGGACCGGTGACACCGATCGGGAAGAACAGATCCGTGTCACCCTCCTGGCATGCCGCGTTGCGGCGCCATTCGAGGGTCGCGTCCCATGGAAGTGGTGAATTCAATATGGCCATTTCGCTCCTCCGACGTGAGATTCGCTCACACCGGCATGGCCTGCACGTGCTGCTTGTGCCGCCCCCAAGGTCGTGCCGCCCTGCAACTGCAACATCCCATGGTAACCCGCAGGACACCCGTTCGAAACGTCGCCGAGCCAGAAATCGCCGCTTGCCTCAGCGCCTCCTCTGTTTTCGCGCACTTTGTCCCGCTACGGTGACATCAGTGGGGCGTCCTGGTTACTTTTTGCGCGTGGTCAGCCACTCGCTGTCGACCGACGTGGCGGCGCGGACCGACTTCGTCCCCGTGGGACCGATGACGGCGTGAGCGTGCACGAGTGGACGTTCTCGCCAGAACCGTCGAGCACAGGGGTGGCCCGGCGTCGGACGCGTGAGGCGCTCGAGCAACGCGACCTGGACCATGCAGTGGATGCCGCCGTGCTGGTCGTGAGCGAGCTGACCACGAACGCCGTCATCCATGCCCGCACGGTGTTCGACTTGAGGCTCAGCTTCTCCGACACGCACGTGCGGATCGAGGTGCACGACGGCAACAACGCCGGAGGCTTCGTGCGGCACTTCACCGCCCAGTCGACGAGCGGCCGCGGGCTGCGGATGGTCGAGTCGATGGCTGAGTCCTGGGGCGTGGCGCGCGACACGAGGGAGGGCAAGACCATCTGGGTCGAGCTGCCGGTCGGTGAGGAACGCCCGCCGATCCTGACGTTCGACCTCGCCTCGGTTGAAGCGCTCTGAGCCTGTGGCCAGGCTGGCGGTGAGGCACTGGCGCCTGGGCCGCCTGGCATGGGTCGTGGCATCCGTCGCTCTGCTCGCCAGCGGTGCGTGCAGCAGCGGCAGCGGCGGCGGGAGCTCCGACGCGACCGCGGCTGACGGAGCGGTCGAAGGTGCCGCCAGTGCGGTGCCCTCCCCAGGGGGAGCGGCCCAGGTGGCCACCGCGCCGAGGAGCGTCGTCTACCGGGCCGACCTCCTGGTGCGGGTGGACGACACCGCCGTAGCGACCGAGGCGGCTCTGGACGCGACCGGACGCGCCGGGGGGCACCTCTTCTCCCAGCTGACCGAGGGCGAGGGCTCCCGCGAGTCGCACCTGACGTTGAAGGTGCCGAGCGAGCGGTTCGAGTCGGTGCTCGACGCGCTCGCCGGGCTGGGGCGGGTGCTCCGCCGAGGCGTGAAGGCGCAGGACGTGAGCGCACAGGTGGTGGACCTGGAGAGTCGGCTTCGATCGGCCCGGGCCAGCAGCGAGCGCCTCCGTTCGCTTCTCGACCAGGCTCGCACCACGAGCGAGGTCGTGGCGGTGGAGGGTGAGCTGGCCAAGCGGGAGGCGGAGTCTGAGGCGTTGCAGGGTCGGTTGCGGGTGCTGACCGATCAGGTCGAGCTGGCCACCATCGACGTTCGGCTCACCGAGCGGGACGACATCCGTGTGAGCGAGGATCTCCCCAGCTTCCTCGGCGGCCTTCGATCCGGCTGGGTGGCAGTGGTCACCCTGTCACAGTTCGTGCTGGTGACGCTGGGCTTCCTCCTGCCCTTCCTGCCCTTCGTCGCCCTGGCCGTGTGGCTCATCCTGCGGTACCAGAAGCGACGGCGCAACCGCCTGCGACCCACACCACCGGCCAGGATGGTGCCGATGCCACCATCCGTCCAGCCGCCGAGCGCAGCGCCTACCCCGAACCCGCAACCGAACCGGCCGAGGGAGGAGCCCCGATGAAGGCGTTCGTGCTCACCGACCAAGGACCCGCGTTGCGGGATGTCGACCCGCCTCGCCCCCGGCCCAACGAGGTCCTGGTCGACGTGCGGGCGTGCGCCCTGAACCGTGCCGACCTCGGCATGGCCCGCGGCCGCCTGCACGGGCGGGCCGGCGGTGCCGGAAGCGTGCTCGGCATGGAGTGGGCCGGCGAGGTGGCCGAGGTCGGCGACGAGGTCTCGAGCTTTCGACCAGGAGACCGGGTCATGGGCTCAGGTGCCGGCGCCTTCGCCGAGCTGGCGGTGGCCGACCTGGGCCGGGTGCTCCCGATCCCGTCCGCCTCGATGACCTTCGAACAGGCGGCCGGCCTCCCCGTGGCCCTGCAGACGATGCACGACGCCCTCGTCACCAACGGGCAGCTGCAACCCGGCCAGTCGGTGCTCGTGCACGGGGCCAGCTCCGGAGTCGGCCTGATGGCGTTGCAGATCGCCAAGGTGCGGGGCGCCGCCCTGGCGGTCGGCTCGTCCACCAATGCGGACCGGCGAGCCCGCCTCGGGGACTTCGGCGCCGACTTGGCCGTCGACTCTGGTGATCCGGCTTGGGTGGACGAGGTCCTCCGAGCCACGGACGGTCGTGGCGCCGACCTGGTGATCGACCAGGTCTCGGGCGCCGGCTTCAACGACACGATGAGGGTAACGGCGATCCGCGGCCGCATCGTGAACGTCGGCCGCCTCGGCGGTGAGCGAGCCGAGTTCGACTTCGACCTCCACGCCCTGCGACGGATCGACTACATCGGGGTGACCTTTCGCACCCGATCGAACCAGGAGGTGCGGGAGATCACGCGCCGGATGCTCGCGGATCTGACCACGCCGCTGGCCGAAGGCAGGCTCGCTCTCCCGGTCGATGCCACCTTCCCGCTGGCCGAGCTGCCTCGAGCGCTCGAGCGCATGCGAGCCAACGAGCACTTCGGCAAGATCGTGGTCAGCGTGTAGCTGGGTCGGGCTGGGCCGTGCCGTTCGTCGCGGCATCCGCTTTCTTCTCCTCGCCGGGAGCGACCTTGGGCCCATCCGAGGCGCCGGGCGTAGCGGGCACCGCTGGAACCTGCGGTGCCGCGGGTGCGGCGGGTGCGGCGGGTGCGGTCTCGGCCTTGGGCACCTCGTCGGCCTTGGAGCCTTGCTCCTCAGGCGCATTGAGTCCGTTGGGTGCGGTCTCGGCCGGGGGCGCCTTGGGGGCCTCGTCGGCCCTCGGTGCGGCCTCCGCCTTGGGTGCGGCCTCCGCCTTGGGTGCAGCCTCCGCCTTGGGCGCCTTCTCCGCCTTGGGGGGGTCTGCCGCGTCCGCATCGGCGTCGCCGCCACCGGTCGAGCCGTTGGGGTTGCCGCACGCGCTGGCCTTCGCCGCCTCGAACGCCGCGGCGCCCTTGGCCCGCTCCTGCTTCAGGTACTGGCCGCGGTTCCCGGCGAACACACCCGGCTTGCCCTCCACTGCGGCGCACTCTGAAGGCCACATCCGCTGGGTGCCGGTGCTGCCGTCGGCGAGGGTGGACGGGTTCCCGCCCTTCTTGGCCTTCTCCCGGGCCCGGGCACTGGCGCTCTCCGGGAGGTCTTTCAGGGGTGTGGCCGCCTCCACCACGTTGGCGGCGATGGGCTGCAGCGGGCCCAGCGCTCCGGCGGTCGTGAGGCCGGTGGCGCCGATCAGGAAGCCGGCCATGACGCCCGCACCGATCTTGAGCCGGCCCACCAGGGAGGAGCGGAAGGCCGACCTGCTGTGCACGCCGGCCATGGCCGTCAGGTGCTGGCTCTGCAGGGCGCCACCGACCGGCCGGCGGCCGAGGGCCTGCAGTCGCGCGGTGAGCTCATCGTTGGGGTCGAGGTCGTCGGTCATCAAGGCGTGAGCGTTCGAGGGCGCTCCAGGGATACGGCCCGCCGCAAGATCTCCAGGCCCCGGTGCTGCAGTGCCTTCACCGCGCCGACTCGACGGTGCGTGATCTCGGCCACGGAGTCCAGTGAGAGGTCGGCCACGAAGCGCAGCACGATGACCTCCCGCTGGGCCGGGCTCAACGCGGCCAGGGCAGCCGCCAGCGCCGGGTCGAAGGGGTCGGCCGGCTCCGAGCCCTTCCACGTCGCGCCGGGGGCGGACAGCTCGAGCTCGAGGCCGGCCCGGTCGCGCGTCGCTCGCCGATGGGCGTCCATGGCCCGGTTGTGGGCGATGGCGAACACCCATCTCCGCCGGGCGGCGTCGTCACCGGAGAAGCGCCCGATGTCGCGGGCGACGTGCAGGAACACCTGGCCGAGCACATCTTCGGCATCGGGCACCTGTTGCGACCTGAGGTAGCCCAACACGGCCGGCGCGAGCTCCCGATAGACCGCAGCCGCCGAGCGGTCGGGCCTGTCAGACTTCAGGAGCTTCTTCACAACGGATCACCGAGTCCCCATCGGTGCAACCGCCACCGGACTTGAGCCTGGCGCTCCCTCTGACGGTGCGGGCGCGAAGCACCTGCGAAGCGGGGGTGCGATACTTCTGATGACGTAAGGAGCCGAATGCGACAGCTTGTGGCCGCCATCGAAAGCGGCCTCCTGGTCGGCCTCGCCATCATCACCTTGGCCGTCTTGGCCGTGCTCGTCCCTCCCGTGCTGCGACGCATCCGCAGAACGAGCTCGCCTTTGACCCCGCCCGGGAGCATGAGCCCGATGGCCGAGCAGGCGGCTGCGGAGGTTCGCACCCAACAGCAGCACGGCGGCGGAGTCTGAGCCTCAGGCCGGCTTGAGGGTCACGCCCTCCGCGGGTCCCAGGGTGCCGTCCCAGGAAGCGGTCGGCGGCCGACGGGTGGCGACCTCTACGGCCCAGTCCCGAACGGCCAACGACCCGACGTCGACCGGCAAGTCGCTGAAGTTGGCCACGACCCGCCGCGTGTCGGTCTGGCCGGTGCGCTCGTAGGCCAGCACGCCCTGGGGCGCCTCGAGGAGCCGGAACCGGCCCTCGCGGAGGGCAGGCGAGCGTCGTCGGGCGGCCAGGAGGTCGCGGTAGAGGTGCAGGATGGAGTGCTCGTCGGCGCGTAGCGTCTCGGCGTTCCAATCCTCGGGATTCGGCGGCCACGGCAGCCACGGCTCGGTCGAGCCCCAACCATGTCCCGGCCCGGGCGACCACGGCAGCGGGGCGCGGCATCCGTCTCGTCCTCCCGGGTCCACCTGGGCCGCTGCGGGCACGACCGCATCGAGGAGGCCGAGCTCCTCCCCCGCGTAGAGGAACGGCGTGCCCCTCAGGGTCAGGAGCACCATGGCGGCCAGCCGGGCTCTCGCTTCGCTGCCCCCGTACCGGCTGCGGTGACGGGGACGATCGTGGTTCGAGAGCACCCACACCGGCCAGGCGCCCTCGGCCGGGATGGCGGCCTCCGACTCGGTGATCAGCTCCGCCCACCGGCGCGCGTCCCAGGGGGCACGCAGCAGTGAGAAGTTGAACACGAGGTGCAGCTCGTCGCCTGCGCCGTAGTAGGGGGCGAGCAGGGCCGGGGAGCCGAGGTTGACCTCGCCCACCATGGCCCGCTCGCCCGGGTACGAGTCGAGCACCCGCCGGATCCCCCGCAGCAGCTCGTGGGTGCCGGGATGGTCGTGGATGCCGACCAGGTCGAGGTGGGCCAGGTGCTCGGGGAGGTCCGGCAGGTCGGGGTCCTTGCCGATGAGGTGGACGACATCGGCGCGGAACCCGTCCACCCCTCGATCGAGCCAGAAGCGCAGGACCTCGTGCATGGCCCGCTCCACGTCGGGGTTCGACCAGTTCAGGTCGGGCTGCTCCGGCAGGAACAGGTGGAGGTACCACTGCGTGGTGCGCTCGTCGAGCGCCCAGGCGCGGCCACCGAACGCGGCAAGCCAGTTGTTGGGAGGACCGCCGTTGCGCCCGTCGCGCCAGACGTACCAGTCGCGGCGCGGCGACTTCCGCGAAGACCGCGACTCGACGAACCACGGGTGCTGGTCGCTGGTGTGGTTGGGCACCCAGTCCAGCAGCACCCGGAGGTCGGCGTCATGCGCCTCGGCCAGCAGCGCGTCGAAGCCGTCCAGGTCACCGAAGGTCCCGTCGACGTCGGTGTGATCGGCCACGTCGTACCCGAAGTCGGCCATCGGCGACGGGTAGATGGGCGAGAGCCAGATGCCGTCCACGCCCAGCCAGCGCAAGTGGTGGAGGCGGCTCCGGATGCCTGCGAGGTCGCCGATGCCGTCCCCGTCGCTGTCGGCGAACGAGCGTGGGTAGATCTGGTAGATCACCGACGTCTGCCACCAGGGCGCAGGAGCGTGGCCAGGCACGGACCATGCCTACCCAAGCGGAGGCCGGTTTTGTCCCGGGCGCAGATGCGGGAACGCTGGGGAGCATGGTCTCAGTCGGCTACCACGCGTCCCATGAGCAGATGCCGCCCAGCGCACTGCTCGCCAATGTCGTCCATGCGGAGGATGCTGGCTTCAGCACCGCCATGTGCTCCGACCACCTGACTCCCTGGTCCGAGCGGCAAGGGCACTCCGGCAACCCATGGGTCTGGCTCGGAGCCGCCCTGCAGGCCACGCGCACCGTCCCCTTCGGCGTCGTCACCGCGCCGGGCCAGCGCTACCACCCGGTCATCGCGGCACAAGCCATGGCCACGGTGAGCGAGATGTTCCCTGGTCGCTTCTGGGCGGCGCTGGGCTCGGGGGAGAACCTCAACGAACACGTCACCGGCGACCCGTGGCCGGACAAGGCGACCCGCAACCAGCGCCTGCTCGAGACGGTCGACGTCATCCGGGCGCTGTGGCGCGGAGAGGAGGTGACGCACAAGGGGCTCATCACGGTGGACCGGGCCCGTCTCTGGAGCCTGCCGGAGGATCCCCCGGCTCTGCTCGGCGCGGCGGTGAGCGAGGAGACGGCCCGCCTGGTGGCGACGTGGGCTGACGGGTTGATCACGGTGGACCGCCCGATCGAAGAGCTGCGTCCGCTGATCGAGGGCTTCCGCGAGAGCGGCGGTGAGCACAAGCGGGTCGTCGTGCAGGCCAAGGTGAGCTGGGCGCCGACAGAGGCCGAGGCTCTCGCCGTCGCCCACGACCAGTGGCGGAGCAACACGCTGCCCAGCGATCTGGCGTGGGACCTGGCCACTCCTGAGGAGTTCGACGCAAGGACGGCCGACGTCACACCCGAGGAGGTCCGCAAGCAGGTGTGCGTCAGCGCCGACCTCGGCGTGCACCTGGACTGGTTGCAGCAGATCGCCGCCCTGGGCGTGGACGAGATCTTCGTCCACCACGTCGGCCGCGCCGAGCACCAGAAGCCGTTCATCGACGCGTTCGCCTCCGACGTCCTGCCGGAGCTGGCATGACCCGGTCGGCCGCCGCCGACCTGTGGTGGAAGAACGCCGTCGTCTACTGCCTCGACGTGGAGACGTACCTCGACTGGGACGGTGACGGCATCGGAGACCTGCGCGGCGTCACCGAGCGGATCGACTACCTCGCCGGCATCGGGGTCAGCTGTCTGTGGCTGATGCCCTTCTACCCGTCACCGAACCGCGACGACGGCTACGACATCACCGACTACTACGCGGTGGATCCGCGCCTCGGAACCCTCGGGGACTTCGTGGTGCTGCTCCGCACGGCGAAGGACCGGGGGATGCGAGTCGTCATCGACCTGGTCATCAACCACACCTCGGACCAGCACCCGTGGTTCAAGAGCGCCCGCCGCAGCCCACGGTCCCCGTACCGCGACTACTACGTCTGGCGGGACGAAGCGCCCCCGACGACGCCGGCGGCCGACCTCGTGTTCCCGGACGCGGAGGACTCGATCTGGACCAAGGACGAGCGCTCGGGCCAGTGGTACCTGCACCACTTCTATCGCCACCAGCCCGACCTCAACTACGCCAACCCGGCCGTGCGCGACGAGATCCAGCGCATCGCCGGCTTCTGGCTCGAGCTCGGAGTGGACGGCTTCCGCGTCGACGCAGTGCCGTTCATGGTCGAGGACACGGATGTCGGGCTCGACCCACACGCCCTCTTCAAGGACCTGCGGGCATTCATCACCCGTCGCCGGGGTGATGCCGTGCTGCTCGGGGAGGTGAACCTTCCGGGGAAGGACCTGGTGCGCTACTTCGGTGACGGCCCGGGCGATGAGCTGCAGATGCTGTTCGGGTTCCCGGTCATGCAGGCCACCTACCTGGCCCTGGTCCGGAAGGACGCACGCCCGCTTCGAGCGGCCCTGGAAGCGTCGCCAGCCGCGCCTCGCGAGTGCCAATGGGCACGATTCCTTCGCAACCACGACGAGCTGACGCTCGACCAGCTCGACGATGACGAGCGAGCTGAGGTGTTCGCCGCGTTCGGGCCCGACCCCGGCATGCAGCTCTTCGGCCGGGGGTTGCGGCGCCGGCTGCCACCCATGCTCGACGGAGACCAGCGTCGCCTGCGCCTGGCGTACAGCCTCCTGCTCTCACTCCCCGGGACGCCGGTCCTCTACTACGGCGAAGAGATCGGAATGGGCGAGAACCTCGAGATCGACGGACGGATGAGCGTGCGCACCCCCATGCAGTGGACCGACCAGCGCAACGGAGGCTTCTCGCCCGTCCCTCCATCGCGCCTGGTGCGTCCGGCGGTGGACGGGCGCTTCGGGCCGATGGCCGTGAACGTGGCCGACCAGCGGGGTGACCAGGACTCGCTGCTCAACTGGTTCGAGCGCATGATCCGCCGGCGCAGGGAGACGGCGGAGCTGGGCATGGGACAGCTCACGTTGCTGGATGCGGGCCACGACGCCGTGCTCGCCCACCGGGTCGACGAAGGCCCGGTCGGCATCGTGCTCGTCCACAACCTCGGGGACGAGCCCTGCCTCGTCACGGTCGAGCTCGGAGAGACAGAGGGCTGCGAGCTCACCGACCTGCTCGAAGTGAGCGGTCAACCGCTCGGTGATGGCGGTCGGCTGGAGCTCAAGCTCGAGGCCTACGGCTTCCGGTGGTTCCGCCTGCAGCCGGCGGACCTGCGCAGCGCGCCGTGACCAGAGGCAATTCAGGGACCTGGCTCGAGCTGCTGCGGCAGCCACACCCGAAGCACCGTCTCACCTGGCTGCACGTCGATGACGATGTCGCCCCGATGCCGACCGGCCACGATCCGCCTGGAGATGTCCAGGCCGAGCCCGGTGCCCTGGCCGACGCCCTTGGTGGTGAAGAAGGGGTCGAAAGCATGATCCTTCGCCGTCGGGTCCGGCCACGTCCCTGTGTCACCGACCTCGACGGCTACGCCGTCGCGATCGGGCCGGGTCGCGAGCCGTAGCGTGCCGCTGCCGTCCATCGCGTCGAGCGCGTTGGTGATGAGGTTCGTCCACACCTGGTTGAGCTCGCCCGGGATGGCGGTGATGACCGGCGTGTCAGGCGCGTACTCGCGCACCACCTTGACGCCCGACGGGATGAGATGTCCCAGCACCTTCAACGTGCTCTCGAGACCCTCTGTGACGTCGGTCTCCTGCAGCGACGCGCGGTCGAGCTGCGAGTAGGACTTCACTGCGCCGACGAGGTCAGAGATCCGGCGGGTCGACTCCTTGACCTCGGTCAGAAGGCCAGTGGCCGTCAGAGCGCTGGTGAGCCAGGCGAGGCCCGGTCCGAGGGCGTCGCCCAGCGAGCCTGCGGCGTGGTCGAGCCACTCGACGTCCACACCCGCTGCCGCCAACGGCGGAGCGATCAACCACTCATCGTTCACGGCGTGGTCGGCGAGCCAGTCGGTCAGAGCGTCCTCCCGGTCGGCCAGCGCCATCGCGTCGGGAGGTACAGCCGGTGCCGCAGCCGCAACCTCCCGACGCAACCCGTCGAGCGCGCGGAGCTGCTCCGCTCCGATCGCCGCCTCGGCCAGCCCTCCGATCGTCGAGAGGAGCCGGTCGTAGGCATCATGGAGTGCATCCACCGCTCGCGTCGCCGCCGCGGCCGGGTTGTTCAGCTCGTGTGCGAGTCCGGCGGACAGCGTCCCGAGTGCGACGAGCGCCTCTCGTTGCCGCGCCGTGGACTCGACGGTGCGGGCGGTGCGGAACACGCCCTCGATCAGGTGGGCCGCGAAGGGATCGAGGGCCCCCGTCCAAGCCTTGAGCTCGGTGGACCCCACGCGCAGAGCGCGGCCGTTCGCCGAGGCGCGGCCGTTCGCCAGGTACACGGCATGCTCGTCCCAGGCCCTGAAGCCCCCAGCCCATTGACCGGGCATGCCCATGGCCCCGAGCAACGTCTCCTCGTGGCCGATCGTCCTCACGAGATCGATGTGCCCTTCCAGGAGCACCCACCAGCACTCCGCGGGGAGGTTCTGCGTCCACAGCTCGTCGCCTGGTGCGAACACGACCTCCGACCCGAGCGCGATCAGCTCGCGCAACCCACCCTCGCTGACCTTCTCGAAGAGGCTCAGGGAGCGAAGCTCCTCGGGGCTGATCACATCGACGCCAGGTAGCGGTGCACGAGGTAGATCGCCATCGCGCCCTCCCCGACGGCGGATGCCACCCGCTTCATCGAATCCAGCCGGACGTCACCGGCGGCGAACACCCCCGGAACACTCGTCTCCAGAGCGTACGGGGCCCGAGCCAGCGGCCAAGCCGTGGTCGTCGACGACGCCTGCAGGTCCTGGCCCGTGACGACGAATCCCCGGGAGTCGCGCGCCACCTCGGCACCGAGCCAGTCCGTCCTCGGTGAGGCGCCGATGTAGACGAACAGCCAGTTGGTCGGAAGCTCCTGCGGCGGCGACCCGTCCTCGCAGAGCGTGATGGCCTGCAGCTGGTGGTCGCCGTGGGCAGCCGCCACAGAGCTCCTGAGCCGGACCTCGATGTTCTCGGTCGCCCGGATCTGTGCCACGAGGTACATCGACATGGTGTCCTCGAGCTGGCTGCCACGGACGACCATGACGACCCTCTTGGCGTGCCGTGCGAAGTTCAGGGCCGCCTGCCCAGCCGAGTTGGCGCCGCCCACGACGTACACGTCGTCGCCCTCACACTGGCTCGCCTCGTTCGCCGACGAGCCGTAGTAGACGCCACGCCCGGCGAACTCTGCGAGCCCCGGACCCTCGAGCCGCCGGTAGGACACCCCCGTGGCGATGACCAAGGCCCGCGCCTCGAGCTCGCCCTGGTCGTCGAAGCGGACCGCTCGGACGGGACCACGCGTCTCGAGCCCGACCACGTCCCGCGCAAGCAGCATCTCGGCGCCGAAGCGCGTGGCCTGGGCGACGGCGCGGTGGGCGAGGTCGGCGCCGGAGAGGCCCTTGGGGAAGCCGAGGTAGTTCTCGATCGAAGCGCTCTGCCCCGCCTGACCACCCGGCGCCTCCTTCTCGATCACGACGGTGCGCAGTCCCTCGGATGCTGCGTACACGGCGGCGGCCAGCCCCGCGGGGCCGCCGCCGACGATGCACAGGTCGTAGAGCGGCTGATCGGCCCGCGTGCGAAGCCCGAGGGCGCCGGCCAGCTCGAGGTTCGACGGGGCCCGAAGCGGCTCTGCGTCCGGCACCAGCACGAGCGGCAAGTCATCGAGCGTCGCATTCGCGAGCTGCGAGAGCCGACGTCCTTCCTCGTCCCGCTCGAGCTCCAGCCATTGGTAGGGCACGTGGTTGCGCGTGAGGAACGTCTTCACCTCGTGGCTCCGCTGTGACCACCGGTGGCCCACGATCCGGAGTCCCCCGCCCTCGTCCGGGTGGGCTTGCCGCCAGTCGCTCAAGAGGTCGTCGACGACCGGATAGAGGTGCTCCGCCGGCGGGTCCCACGGCTTGAGCAGGTAGTAGTCGAGCCCGACGTCGTTGATCGCCTGGATGGCGGCGTCCGTGTCGGCGTAGGCCGTGAGCAGCAGGAACTTCGCGTCGGTCGCATGTTGCCGTGCCTGCGCCAGCATCTCGACGCCGCTCATCCCTGGCATCCGCTGGTCAGTGGCGATGAGGGCGACGGGACGGGCACGCAGGGCCAGCTCCACCAAGACCTCCAGGGCCTGGGCCCCGGACTCAGCCCGGACGATCCGGTAGTCCGGGCCATAGCGTGCCCGCAAGTCACGCGTGACCGCCGCCAGCACACCAGGGTCATCGTCGACGGCCAAGATCGTCGGTTTGCTCAAAGCCCCTCCAGGCGTACGCCAGCAGCGCGGAGCGCTCCCGGAGGCGTCGCGCCGATGGCGACTGTATCGGGACCGGCCGTTCCCCGTTGCCGGCCGCCGAGGGAGCGACGTTCGGTGCGATTGCGGATGATCACCGCACCGGTTGGCCCCCAGCCCGCAACCCGTGGTGGAGACGATGGGACTCGAACCCACGACTTCCTGCTTGCAAAGCAGGTGCTCTAGCCAACTGAGCTACGTCCCCGCGGCAATGCTCCGTCCAGCGTAGGCGACGCGGCCCACCGCCCCTGCGGCGTCATGCGTGAGCGTCGGGCCAGCCGCGGACTCCCTCCAGCGCGCTCAGATCGTCGGCCGACGCGATGATGCTCAAGGTCCCGTCGGTCTCGAGCACCACGGCCGCCAGGCCGGCGACCGAGCCTCGCCCCTCCCGGCGCACCGCCTGGGCGACCTCGCTCACGGTCACCCGCTCGGCGTCCATCACGTCGATGCGGTGGCGGCCGTTGACGACGAGCGCGACTGGTGACGAGCGGACTCCCCGGCGAACCAGAGGTACGTGCACCGACAGCCAGGCCACGAGGAACTGCAGGCCGATGAGCGTGACGAGGCCCACCAGACCCTGGGGTACCGACACATCCTTCGAGAGCAGGATGGTGGCCAGCGTGGACCCGAGAGCCACCGTGACGACGAAGTCGAACGCGTTGAGGGCGCTCAGCGTCCGCTTGCCGGAGACCCGCAGCAGAACGATGAGGCCGACGTAGGCGAGGACCCCGGTCAGGGCCGTCCGGCCCAGGGTGTCGAGGCTTTCCGTGAGCATCGCACCGTCCTACCCGGATCCTCATCGGCGCCGAGGCACAATGGGCCCTTGCCGGCGCTCTTGGTGGGGAGGTAAGGACGACCCGTGAGCCTTCGCGTCAGCGCGTTCGTGGAACGGGTGAGGACCAGCCTCTTCTTCGTCCCCATGCTGTTCGTCCTCGGCGGGGGTGTGGCGGCCTACGGGATGCTCGAGCTCGACGCGGCCATCGGCGAAGGTGCGACCGACCTGCCGTTCGTGCTCAGGTCAAGCGTCGACGGAGCCCGCGAGATCCTGGGGGTCGTCGCGTCGGCCACCATCACCGTGGCCGGCATCGCCTTCTCGGTGTCGCTCCTGGTCATCCAGCAGGCGTCGAGCCAGTTCTCACCCCGAGTCGTCCACAGCCTGTTCCGAGACCCGTTCAACCGACGGGTGATGGGCCTGTCGGTCGGCACCTTCACCTACTGCCTCATGGTGCTGCGGGCGGTGCGGGGACCCCTGGACGAGGGCATCGAGCCGGTCATCCCCAACCTCGCAGTGGGGATGTCGGCGGTGCTCGGTGTCGTGTCGATCCTCGCCATCGTCGCCTTCATCGACCACAACGCCCACACGCTCGATGTCAGCCAGATCCTGAGCAACGTCACGGCCGAGACGGCGGGACAGATCGAGCGCACCTGGCAGGAAGCCGGTGCAGGTGGCGACGGCGACTGCGACATGTCCCCACCTCCGGGACAGGGCCACACGGTCGTCTTCTCTCAACGGGGTTGGCTGCAGCAGCTGAGCAGCGAGCGGCTCCTCGCGCTCGTGCCCGCCGGCGGAACCGTGCGCATCGAGACGGCAGTCGGCCGCTACGCGGTGAAGGGTGCACCGCTCTGCACGGTGTGGCCCGCCCCGGCGGACCCGGCCGTCACCCACGAGCAGGCCGACGACTCGGTGCAGGTGGGGAAGGCACGCACGATGCAGCAGGACCCGAGCTATGGCATCCGCCAGCTCGCCGACGTCGCGCTCATCGCACTGTCTCCGGGCGTCAACGACCCCACGACTGCCCAGGAAGCGATCTTCCACCTGGCCGCGGTCCTGCGAGAGGCGCTGGTGCGGGATCTTCCGGCCCGGGTCGAGCACGGCGACGAAGGGCGGCGCCTCCTGCGCCCGGAAGACCACTCCCACGAGACGCTGGTCGAATTGGCCTTCGACGAGATCCGGCGGATGGCGACGGACATGCCGACGGTCTGCATCTACCTGTTCGAAGCGCTCCGACTCCTGCAGGACGCCGTGAACGACGTCGGCCTGTCGCAGCGCGCCTCACCCCTGCGCGCCCAAGCCGACCACGTGCTGGCCGGCGCCGAGCGCGCCGACCTCCTGCCCGCGGACCTCCAGCTGGTCCGTGCCGCGTACGAGCGCCGCTTCGGGGACGCCGCGTCGTCGCCTTGACGCCTACACCGCGAGGAGGAGGGCGGCGTAGGCGAAGGCGCCCACGGCCAAGGGGAGGAAGCGGCTCTGGCGCTCCTGAGGCATCTCTTCCTTCATCACGTTCAGGATGATGCCGCCGGCGAGGAAGGCGATCGCCAGGCCGACGGACGCGTCGGAGAGCTCGGTGGTGACGCCGACGAGCCAGCCGGCCACGATGGCCCCGACCAGGACCGGTCGGCCGGCGCGGTCGTACCTCCGCTGATGATGGGCCCGCAGAGACAGGTCGTTGATCAGGAAGTGGAGCGCGATGGCCACCGTGAACGCGGCGAGCTCACCCCAGCTGTGGTGCTCCGCCCGGCGCACGACGAGGTACCCGATGATGGCGTTGTAGATGGCAAAGGACACCACGCTCAGCCAGAAGGCGGCAGGCGTCGTGGCGAGGAGGCTCTGCTCCGCCGGCGCATCCTCGACTCGTGGGCTCCGACCCCACGTGACCGCGGCCCGCTCCAGGCCGTAGAACACCGCCAACCCGACGAGGGCGATCACGTAGGCGTGCCGCTCGACACCGGCAGAGGCCGTCCCGGTGCTCGCCTCGACCGCCGCCTGGGCCTCGGCGATCTCCGGCAGCAGGTGGACGAAGACGTAGGCCACCGAGATCCCCCCGGCGGCGGACAGCATCCAGCTCCTCGGCGTCAGCTCGATGAAGGCGAGCTTCGGCGGCACGAGGTGGGCAACGATCAGCACCAGCACGACGCCGAGGGCAACGAGCTCTGCGCGCTCCATCGGTCTGGGTCTGCCCGCGATCGGCCCGTCGGAACCGAGGAGTGCCCGGACGCGCACCGGCCCTCGGGCGGGCAACCCAAGGGCCGGCGGATCTAGGTGCTGCGCCCCCGGGGCGCCAGCTCACTTGTTCAGCCACATCTCCACGAAGCGGGGGCTGGCGCTGGGATAGCCCTCGCCCTTCGTGCCGTCCGGGAACTCCCACTGGAAGCCCTTGACGTAGGGCTCGGCGCCGAGAGCAGTCGCCAGCCCACCATGGAAGATGTACGGCTGCAGCTCGTTGACCCGCACCATCAGGTCCTGGTACGCCTCCTGGCGAACCTTCGGATCGCCGCTGCGCCGGCCCTTCTCCACCAGCTCCCGCACCTCGGCGTCGTCGATGTCGAGGATGTTGGAGGCGTTGTCGATGAGGGCGTAGGAGTTGTAGAAGACGTCCGGGTCGTCGTCGCTGCCGTTCCGGTTGCAGCTGACGTCGTACTGCGCCCTGTAGTCCGGCGCGGTGCCCACCAGCTTCTGCACCAGCACGGCCTGGTCGACCAGGTCGAGATCGGACTGGATGCCGGCCTCCGCCCACCGCTGCTTGTAGATGAGCACCAGGTCGTTGAGGCTCGACACGCCCGCCGTGCAGGTGATCGAGACGAACGGCGGCGTGCCCACCGGCTTGCCGTCAGACCGGTTCGGATCGTTCACGTACTCCCGCACCAGTGCCTTCGCCTTCCCCATGTCGTTGTGGGCATAGGCCTTGTCGGCCTCCTCGCTGTAGTACGGCGAGTCCTCGGCGAAGAGCTGCTTCGTCAACGGGGCGATGCCCTCCAGCCCCTGCACGCTGATGAGCTCCTTCTGGTCGACGGCGTAGGCCATCGCCTTGCGGATCCGGATGTCGTTGGTGGGGGGGCGGCCCATGTTGAGGTTGATGTCGGCGACCACGTTCCCGATGTCGGGGAGATACACGATGTCGCTGTTCTTGGCGGCGTCCCGGACGTTCTGAGCCTGGCGGACCGTCTGCATCACGTCGGCCTCGCCTGACTGCAGCGTGGCCAGGCGGGCGTCCTCGTCGGGGATCGGCTTGAAGATCACCTCGTCGAGGTACGGAAGGCCCTCCTGCCAGTAGTTCGGGTTCTTCTTCACGACCAGCCGGCTGTCCCGCACCCAGCTGTCGAAGACGAAGGGCCCGGCGCCCACTGGGTTGGAGACGAACTTGTCCGGGCCCATCGATGCCACCGCTGTCGGCGAGAAGGGCATGCCGAGAACGCCGGCCAGCAGGCTCGGGAACGCCCCGTTCGGCCCCGTCAGCTTGTAGGTGACGGTCAGGTCGTCGACGACGTCGAGCGACGAGATGACGGCGACCGTGCCGAAGGTTCGCGAACCGCGCACCTTGTGGAAGTTGTCGAAGTTGTCCTTCAGGGCCGCCGCGTTGAGCGGGGTGCTGTCGTGGAACAGGATCCCGGGCCGCAGCTTCAGCGTCCAAGCCGAGAAGTCGGCGTTCGCCTTCAACGACTCGGCCATGTATGGCTTCACGTTGCCTTCGTGGTCGACGGCCATGAGCGTGTCGTAGATGGAGGCCATGATCATGCCCCGACCATGCTCCTTGCTCGGGAAGAAGCCGTTGCTGTCGGCTTCGATCGCCATCGTGAGCGTTCCGCCGGCCTTCGGCGTCAGGTTCTCTTCGTCCTCGCCGGCGGCCGACCCTCCGTCACCGCCGCCGCATGCACCTAGCAGCACCACCGACAGTGCGATCGCCGCGGCCGGCCAGCGCCGACGCCGGGTGGATGATGTGATCCGCATACCGCCCCCTCTGTCCAGCGGATTGCTGCCGCCACCCCTCTGGGTCGCACCGCTCATCGACGACCGTACCGACGCACTTTCCAGGCCTAACTGCGAGTTACGGGTTCGTGACCGAACGGATACGGGCCGGAAGATCGCCGGTCGCCTGCCGCCACGGCGCCGTTACCGACATGTGACCGCGTCGCTACTCGCTCCTCATCTGGATGGGGCAGAGTGCCCCGGGGCAGCGTGTCGGCGGCTGAGGGAGGTGTGTGACGTGAGGAAGGTCGGCCCGGCGTCCATCCGGCGGTTGACCGTCGTCGCGATCGTCATCCTGGGGCCGGCCGTGACGCTGCTGGCCACGGCGTGCGGCTCGTCCAACGCACCAGCAGTGCCACCGGGCGCCGCCGTGGCCGTCGAGGGAACTGCCCAGGAGGTCCTCGACTCCTGGGGGTTCGTCCTCGCCGAACGGCCGGGTGATGGGGACGCGCTGTTGGTTATCGACTCCCGACGGTCGGATGTGCAGCTCGGGGAGCACGTGCGCGTGACCGGCGCGCTGCGTCGCTTCGAGACGTCGAAGGCTTCCGAGACCCACGGGCGCCCCCTCGACCTGGAGACGTTCGCAAGGTTCGAGGGCAAGACCTACGTCCAGGCTCAGCTCGTCGAGCGTCAGACCGTTTCGACGGGCAGCTGAATCGAGAACCGCGCCCCGCCCAGCGGGCTTCGGGACGCCGTGACGGTGGCGCCCATCAGCCGCACCGTCTCCCGGACGATGGCCAGGCCGAGGCCGGCACCCTGTTGCGACCGGGAGGGGTCGCTCTTGTAGAACCGGTCGAAGACGTGGGGGAGATCCCGGTCGGTGATGCCATCACCCCGGTCATCGACGTGGAGGACCACCACGTCACGGTCGAGCTCAGCGGACACCTCCACCACCGGGCGGCCATGGCGCAGGCCGTTGTGCAACAGGTTGGTCAGGACCCGATCGAGGCAAGCCGGATCGGAACGGACCACAACACCCTCCGGCAGGCGGGACACCACTGCGCCCTCCGGGCGGAGCGTCGCCGCGGCTCGTTCGACGGCGATCGTGAGGTCCACGGGTTGCAGCCGCTCGAGCGCGTCGGCCGCGTCGAGGCGGGCCAGCTCGAGAAGCTCCTCGGCCAGGCTTCGCAGCCGGCGGATGTCGGAGACGACCAGCTCCACCATGCGGCGGCTTCCATCCGGCAGGTCGCCGAGCTGACCCTCCAGCACCGAGGCTTCGGTGACAAGTGCCCCGATCGGGGTCATGAGCTCATGGGCGACGTTCCCGGTGAACCGGCGCTCACGCTCGTGCGCGACCGACAGCTCGGCCAGCTTGCGCTGCAGCGCATCGGCCATCTCGTTGAACGAGATCGCCCAGGTGGCGAACTCGTCGGATCCACTCACGGGCAGACGGGTGTCGAGCATGCCCTCCGCCATCGCGTGCGCCGCCTCGGCCGCGCTCCGCACGGGCACGAGCACGCGCCGGGCGAGCAGTGTGCCGACGAGACCGGCGCCACCGGTCACGACGAGCCACCCGACGAAGAGGATCGTCCCGAGCGCCCGGAGGCTGTCGACGAGCGCTGCGGTGGAGAAGAAGAAGTAGAGGGTCGTCGGGGACTCGGGGAGCGGGTGCGCGATGACGTGGTACTCCTCACCTGCGTGGGCCACCCGGGCCGTGCTGCCGGACGTCGTCGCGGGGTCCAGGAGCCGACGCGGGATTGCGTCGCGCGAGAGGGCCGTGCTGGACGAGAAGTACTCCTGACCTCGAACGGCGGCGATCTCGCCGAACCCGAGCTCCTTGAACACGGTCACCGCCTGCGGGATCTCGAACGGACGGACGTCGCCCTCGAGCAGAGTGGCAGCCGTCGAGGCCCGCTCCCGGGCACGGGCCTCGAACCGGTCCCAGCGGTACGTGTACGACAGCAGGAACGCCACCACCGCGAGCACCGCGGCGGATACGGAGCAAGCACCGACGAACATCAGCGCCAGCCGTCGGCGGAAGCGCCGCGGGAAGCGGGTGCCGGCGACGTCCACCTCGTGCGATGCCCGGGAGGTCACGCCCGGACCACGTCGCCTTCGAACCGGTAACCGACACCCCGGACGGTCGCCACGTACTGCGGCGAGCTCGGGTCGTCCTCGATCTTGTCCCGGAGGCGCTTCACCGCCATGTCGACCAGGCGGGAGTCACCGAGGTAGTCGTATCCCCAGACCCGCCGGAGGAGCTGCTCCCGGCTCAGCACCTGGCCGGCGTGCACGGTGAGCTCGGCGAGCAGCTTGAACTCCGTTGCGCTCAGCGAGAGCTCGTGGCCGAGCTTCGTCGCCCGAAAGGCAGGGACGTCGATGGTGAGCTCTCCCGCGGTGAGCTTCTGATGCTCGCCTGCGGCGGACCGCCGCAGCGCAGCACGGACCCTGGCGATGAGCTCCGCCGCCTCGAACGGCTTGGTCACGTAGTCGTCGGCTCCGAGCTCCAGACCGGTGACCACGTCCGCCGTGTCCCGACGCGCCGTCAGCATGATGATCGGCACAGTGGACGTCTTCCGCATCTCGCGGCACACGGAGAAGCCGTCCATCCCCGGGAGCATGAGGTCGAGGATGACCAGCCCGTACGGAGCTTCCGGGAACCGGGCCAGCGCATCGAGACCGTTGCCCACGCTGTCCACCCGGCAGCCGATGGCGGTGAGCACCGTGCCGATCACCTCCCGGAGCGATGCGTCGTCCTCCACGAGCAGGACCTGGGTGGGCATGATCCGAAGTCTGCCCCGATGTGGACCGCTCCGGTCCGTCAGCCCTGCCGGCAAGCTCGTGAGCGTGTCGGGACGTCGCCCCGCTCAGGTCTTCTTCAACGAGAGGCTGTACTGCGCCCGCACCTCATCCGGCTGTGAGAGGGTCGGACCGCTGGTGGCGCTCACCGTCAGCTCGGCACCGTCCTTGGTCCAGATCCCCCGGTAGGTGTTCACGCCGAGCTTCTCCACCCCTTGCACCGCGCGCCAATCCCGAAGCTGGTTCCGGTAGAAGTCGAGCACTTGTTCCGGTGTGGTGTTCCTCACCTCGTAGCTCCTCGAGATGGTGTCGGCCATCTCCACCGCGTTTCCCCTCGGCTCGCTGGTCGCAGGACGAGGAAGCGCGTCGAAGGCAGCTTCGGAGAAGCCGCCGACCACCGGGGTCGGTTGTGCTTCTGGCTGGACGTCGTCGTCGCCGCAGGCGCCCAGGAGGAGACCGGCTGAGAGCAGCAGCGCCGGGAAGCATCGTCGGAAGGACATCCTCCGCTTGTCCCCCGCATCGGTAACAGGTGAGTAACGCCTCTCCACCGATCCTGTTCCCGGGTAGAACGCGCAGGTGAGCCGCCTCCGTCGAGTCTCCGGCCCATGACCCTGGAGCGGGCGTGGGACCTGCTGAGCGACAACACGACGACGGGGGGTCGGCTGGTCACGAGCGTTGCCATCATCGTGCTGGGTTGCGTCGTCGCGTACGTGTCCGGGCACGTGCTGGCCCGACGCACCGACGATTCCTATGCGAAGTACTACGCCCGGAAGCTGGCGCGGTACGCCGCCGCCGCTCTCGTCCTGCTGGCACTAGCCATCGTGTGGCGGGCCTTCGCCGGGCGCATCGGCGTGGTGCTCGGCCTCGCCACCGCGGGCCTCGCGTTCGCCATGCAGGAGGTGGTGGGCGCGGTTGCCGGGTGGTTCAACATCCTCTCTGGGCGCATCTTTCGCGTGGGCGACCGCATCGAGATGGGCGGGGTGCGCGGCGACGTCATCGACATCACGCCCCTGCGCACCAAGGTCATGGAGATCGGGTCGCCCACGAGGCGGGAGACGCCGGTGCGAGGCCGCCAGTACACCGGGCGGATCGTCGCCATCTCCAACAAGGCGACCTTCACCGAGCCTGTCTACAACTACAGCGCGGCCTTCGAGTTCATCTGGGAGGAGCTGACACTGCCGGTGGCGCACGGCAGTGACTGGCCGACCGCAGAGAAGATCCTGGCCGACGAGGCTCGGCTCGTGTCGTCGTCAGCCGAGGCCCAGCAGGCTATCCGGCACATGGCCCGCCGCTACCCGGTGCCCCGGGCCGAGGTGGAACCCCGGGTCTACGCCAACGCGACCGACGACTACCTCGAGCTCTCGGCGCGGTTCGTGGTGCCGGTGCGCACGGCACGAACAGTGAAGGACGCACTCACTCGCCGAGTGATCGAGCGCTTCGAGGAGGCCGGCATCACCATCGCCTCCACCACCCAGGACATCCGGGTGCAGAGCAGCGGGCCCGACACCGGTGCCTGAGGGGGAGGGCTCGATGGACGCCGACGAGAGCCACAAGGAGCGTGTCGATCGCGAGCTCGGGGAGATGCTCGAAGAGGTTCGCGTCGCCATCCCGGGCGCCGAGGTCCTCTTCGCGTTCCTGCTCGGCGTCGCCTTCACCGATCGCTTCTCGGACGTCACGACCCTGCAGCGAAACGTGTACTTCGCCACGCTGCTGTTGACGGCGGGCGCCACCGCCCTGCTGATCGCACCCACCGCCTACCACCGGCTCGACTTCAGGGGCGGTGACAAGGAGCAGCTGCTCTTCTCCGGCACCCGCATGGCCGTCGCGGCGCTCGCCATGCTCCTGTGCGCCATCTGCGGCGTGGTCTTCCTGGTCGCCGACCTGCTGTACGGAACCACCGCAGCTGCGGTCGCTGCGGCGCTCGTGTCCGCCTGGTTCCTCGTGTTCTGGTTCTTCCTCCCACTGGCCCGGAGGTCCGGCCGCGTGTGAGCAGCGATCAGCGTGGGAGCTGATCGAGGCCCGTCCGGACCAGAGCGGCCTCGAGCTCGTTGATCTCGATCCGCTGGTTGCGCTCCACCCGCGTGGCCAGCTGGCGTACGAACGGGCTCTCGGCCTCTCTCGCCGCGTACTCCGCCATGTGCACACCGCCTCGGTGGTGCGCCTGCATCAGCCAGACGAAGCGGGTGTCGACCTCGCGACCGTCGCCTTCCCGCAGCCGCCGCAGATCCGCGTCGCTGGCCATGCCGGGCATGGCCGCCACCGGGATCGGCATGCCCATCCACCCCATCGCCGTGTCCCGGCGGGCGGCGCGGTCGTGGCCCCACTGGTTGAGCTGGCGCTCCATGAGCCCGATCTCGTACGACTGGGTCTGCAGGATCTCCTGGGCGAACACCTGCACTCCGAGCTCCGACCCGTTCGCCAGGTCGAGGGCGGCCATCTGCAGCGCCTGCTCGTGGTGGCTGATCATGTCCTGGAGGAATCCCACATCCAGCGAATCGGCTCCTGGGGGAGCGGTCTCCCGAGTGCCGACCATGTAGCCGAGCGCACCGCCGAGGAACAGCACCGCCAGCACGGCGGCCAGCCATTGCGCAGGGGTCGTGGGACCGATGGTGGACACAGGGTCATCCGACGGCTCGAGCTGCTCGTCGTGATGGTCGAGCGTGGTGTGCACCCTCCCTCGCTAACACGCTGCGGCGGGATTGAGGGGTCGCGGAGTAGGCGTTCAGCCGCCGAGGCGGCGCGCCAGCAGGCGCAGGGCCGTCGCTCCGAACTCGATCATGTTGGAGGCCCGGTCATCCGAGCCGGTCAACACCCGGTCGCTGTCGACAAGAGGGCCGGGGCCCCACACTGCGGTCCACGAGTGGCCGGCCGGGTCTCCGTAGCCGTTCCCCCTTGGCCCCGCGGCGCCTGTCTCGGCGATGCCCCAGGACGCTCCCAGCTTGGTGGCGATGGCTTCGGCCAGGTAGCGCGCGTAGGGGTCCGACGAGCTGCGCGCGCCCTCGGGGAAGTCGATGACGCCGGAGATGAGCTCGCGTCCCGCCACCCGGGTGTACACCACGGTGCCCCCCAGGTAGAAGCCCGATGCGCCGGGCACCGAGAGCAGGGCGGCGGAGATGAGGCCGCCCGCCGACGACTCGGCCACGGCCACGGTCTGCTTGCGCTCCAAGAGCAGGGCAGCCACCGCGTGTGCCGGCTCGGTCAGGGCTTCGGGAAGGGACACCGGCGAACGGTATCCGATCGTCAGACCAGGCCGACCTTGCCGGCGGGCGTGGTGAAGTGCTCCACCGCCCAGCCGATGTAGGTGGAAGCCAGCGACCTCAACCCGGCGGCGACGTCACCCTCGACGTGCTCGATCGACTCGGAAGCACAGGCCGCGTAGCGGGACGCCTCAGCCAGCGTGGCGGAGAGGGTGCCGGCGTCCGCGATGAGGCTCCGCACGAGCGCCAGGTCCGCCGAGCCACGCCGGTCGAGCTGGGCCCGCAGCGCCGGGCCGCTGCGCAGCTCACGGGCCAGGATGACCGGCAAGGTGTACACACCCGTGGCCAGATCGATGCCGGTCGGCTTGCCGAGCCGGTCGGGGTCGACCACGACGTCGAGCACGTCGTCGAGGAGCTGGAACGCCATCCCGAACTCCTCGCCGAAGCGACCGAAGCTCTCCACGACCTCGTCCGGCGCATCTGCGCAGTAGGCCCCGGCTCGACAGGCGGCCGCGAAGAGCACGCCGGTCTTGCCACGGATCGAGCTCAGGTAGTCGTCCACCGTGCGCTCGGGGTTGAACTGGTCGCGCATCTCCCGCACCTGGCCCTCGCACAGCGCGGCCACGGTCTGGGCCAGCATCCGGGCCACCGCCTGGCCCGAGAGCGCAGCTTCTGATGCCGCCGCAGCCAGGATGAAGTTGCCGGCCAGGAGAGCAGCCGTGTTCCCCTCGGTCGCGTTCACGGTCGGCACGCCTCGGCGGGTGCCGGCCTCCTCGAAGAGGTCGTCGTGGACGAGCGAGCCGATCTGCACCAGCTCTACTGCCGCGCTGGCCGCGTGCACCCGATCGAGATCGGTGGCGCCGGCCACCTGCGCCGCGGCGACCGTGAACACCGGGCGGAGGCGCTTGCCTGGCACGGTAGCGACCCGCAAGGACGCGGTGCGCAGCTGCGGTTCCGACGCTCGGCCGAGGGCGGCAAGCAGCCGCTCCTCGGCGATGGCCACGTCCTGCTCCAGCTGAGGGAGCGCCAGCATCGTCGCCAGCTCGTCCAGTCGCACAGGTCGACCTTAGAAGCCGGCGCGACGCCGGTCGTCAGGTCAGGTGCTTGACCGAGTCGGGAAGCTCGTCGGCGACACGGATGATGGGGATGCCGGTCTGGGTGTTGCGGTGCATCTCCTCGAAGGCCCGACCCAGATCCTCGAACGGGTAGATCTCTTCGTGGATGGTGGGCTTGAAGACCCGCCCGTACAGCTCCGTCGCGGCCGCGCAACCCGGCAGGGTCTCGTAGTGCGTGTGGTCGAGGGTGATCTGCTTGACCGAGAGCAGCGCCGAGTTGTACTCGAGCACCTGGCTGAGCTGCCAGCCGGCACTGACGTTGACGCCCCCGCGAGCCGCCACCGCCAGCCCAGCCCCGAACACGGGGCCTCGGAGCATGTCGCAGACGATGTGCATGTCAGCGCCGCCGGTGAGGTCGCGCACGGTGTTGCGGAACCGGCTCACGTCGCCCCGCTCCGCGAAGCGGTTGTACTCCTTCTGGTCGATGCCGACGATGCCCATCTCCTCCAGGGCCGCCCGGCGCTCCGGGCTGCCCGAGCAGAAGTAGGCGTTGTGCCCTTCGGACTTGGCCAGCATGAGGAAGAGCTCGGAGACGCCGCCGCCGAAGCCGAGCACGTTGACCGTGGCCAGCTGCTCCCGCGTCACCTTCACCCGGAAGATGCCCAGCGCCCGACGCCACATGTGGTACGCCGTCGGCGCCCGCAGGGGCAGTGCGGCCATCTCCCAGAGGTTCAGTCCGCAGTCGAGCGGCGCCTGCAGCAGCTGCCACTCCTCCACCACGGCCTCCTCGGCGTACCAGCCGACCGACTCCGGCATGTCGTAGGCCCAGATGCGGAGCGGAAACCCGAAGCGGTCGGGGTCGCCGTTGCAGTGGGTGATGGCGATGTCGCCCACCTTGAACTTGTCGACCTCGGTGCCGACCTCGACGACCTCGCCGAGGGCGGAGTTGCCGGGGAACATGCGGCCGCCCCGCGCTTCGGCGATGTTCACGGTGTCGGCGAGGGCGGCGTGGTTGATGTTGTGCTCGGCCGAGACGGCCAGGATGCGCAGCCGGACGTCGCGCGGCCCCACGTCCCGCAGGTCGAGATCCTCGAGCCGCACCACCTTGGCGATGTCCACCTGCTCGAGGTCGTCGTTGACACGCTTGCGCTCCGCGGCGACGGCGTCGGCGGTGATGGCATAGGCCTTGACGGTGCTACCCACGGCGATGCTCCAATCGGGGTGGCGCCCCGGGCAGGGGCGCGACGGGTGCGCTAAAGGTAGTAGGCGTCCGGGTACCCGAACAGATCCTGCTCAGGTGGGCGCTGCAGGTCCTGCGACCTGCCGTCCCCCTGCACCTTCAGCCCGCGGACGACGACGACGGGCACACCCTCGGCCGCCTCCCCACCGACGAGGATGGCGGCGCTGGCCAGCAGGTCCCCGATCGGCACCTGGGACGTGGGTCCGAGCGGCCGTCCGAAGAGGTCGGGCTGCTCCTCGAGCTGGTGGAGAGCGGTGATGCCCGACACGCCGATGGCCACTCCGGCATTGCCCCGTCGGAAGGGGCGGCCGTGCGAGTCGGTGAGGATCACCCCTACTCGGGCGCCCGTGGCCTGCTCGAGCTCGGTACGGAGGCGGTCGGCCGAGGCGTCGGGGTCCTCGGGCAGGAGGAGCACGATGTTCTCGTCGGCCGCACCCACGTTCGACCGGTCGATGCCGGCGGCGGCCGAGATGAAGCCCAGGCGGTGGCGCACGAGCAGCACACCGGGCCGGGCTCGGATGACGTCGGTCGACTCGCGCAGGACGAGCTCGACCATGGCCGGGTCCTTGTCGGTGAAGCTGGCGAAGCGCTCGGCCCGGGCCGAAGGCTCGACATCGCGAAGGTCGAAGACGCGCCCCTCGGCCTTGGAGACGATCTTGCTGGTCACGACGACCACGTCCCCGTCGGCCAGCTCGATGCCCGTCACGGACGCGCTCTGCAGGATCTGGGCCGCCAGGTCGTCCCCCGGCTGCACCATCGGGAAGTCGGCCAGCGGCAGAAGTGACACGGCGGCGGGAACGGCCATCAGCGGCCGCTGTTGCGGCGCACCTCCTTGAAGGGGATGTCTGCGTCGACGGTGGGCTCCTTGGGGAGCCCGAGCACTCGCTCGCCGATGATGTTGTGCTGCACCTCGTCGGTGCCGCCGGCGATGGAGGCGCCGGGGACGGACACGAGCACCTCGGCGATGATGCCGTTGCGAGGCGAGTCGGGGCCGGTCAGCATGCCGTAGGCGCCGGCGATGCGGGTGTGGGTGGCGGCCGAACGGCGGGCGATCTCGCTGCCGTGCAGCTTGCCGAGGGACCCTTCCGGGCCCGGCGGGCGTCCTTGGGCACGAGCGGCCCGGGATCGGTCCGCCGTCCAACGGGCCGCCTTCTCGAACGCGTGCAGCGAGGCCGCCATCTGGCGCACGGTCGGGTCACCGTTGACGCCTCGCTCCTGCGCCTCCGGTGCGATCAGGTCCGACCGGCCGGCTCGCTGGGGATACCAGACGTAGGTCTTGTTGTACTCCGCCGCCTCCGCCACGGCCTCCCGCACCGTGCGACCGTCGCCCCGGCCGGTGCGGCCGCCCCGGTTCCCGGCCAGGCCCCGCTCGTGGGCCAGCGTGGCCAGCGCCGACCCCCATCCGCCGCCCACCTCGCCGACCACGTTGGCGTGCGGCACGCGCGCCTCGGTAATGAACACCTCGTTGAAGGATGCGTAGCCGTTCATCTGCTGCAGCGGCCGCACCTCGACCCCGGGCTGACGCATGGGCAGGGCGAAGTAGGTGATGCCCCTGTGCTTCGGGGCCTCCCAGTCGGTACGGGCCAACAACATGGCGTAGGCCGCCGTGCGAGCACCGGTGGTCCACACCTTCTGACCGGTGACGACCCACTCGTCCCCGTCGCGATCGGCCCGAGTGGTGAGCCCGGCCAGGTCCGAGCCGCTGCCCGGCTCGCTGAACAGCTGGCACCAGGTGTTCTCCCCGGTGATGATCGGGCGCAGGAGACGGCCCTTCAGGTCCTCGCTGCCCTTCTCCAGGATGGTGGGGGCGGCCAGCGTCATGGCCGAGCCGGTGGCGGTGCCCACGGCACCGACCCGGTCGAACTCCTCGGCGACGACCGCAGCCAGCGCCGGGGACAGGCCCCGACCGCAGTGCTCCACCGGCCACGTCGGGCACCCCCAGCCGCTGTCGGCCAGCAGCTCTCGCCACTCGCGCAGCGGGCGCTCCGGGTCCCACGTCTCGTCCAGCCAGGCCCGGACCTCGTCGCGCACCCCGTCGGCCGTCATGTCGCTCATCGTCGCTCCTCACGTTCCGCCGGGGGACGGGCGATCAGCAGGCCATCACCCTCCAGCCGGTCGATCTCTTCGTCGGACATGTCGAGCAGGCTCCGCAACACCCGCCGGTTGTCCTCTCCCTGGTAGGAGGGCCGGCCGCTCGTGCCGGCGTCGGACACGGAGTACCGGGCCGGTGACCGAGGCAGGAGCAACGGATCCTGCTCGGTGCCCACGTTGGTGAGCGCGCCTCGCTGCTCAGCCCAGTCGGCGTCCTTCACCTCGGCCAGCGACCGCATGAGGCCCGAAGCGATGCTGCCCTTGGCCAGCACCTGCTCGAGGGAGTCGAACGAGGCGAAGCCAGAAGCGAACGCCTGCATCGCCTCAGCCATCTCCGGCCGATGTGCCGCTCGATCCGCCGGCGTGGCGAAGCGCGGATCCTCGAGCAGCTCCGGCCGTCCCATCACCGCGCACCACCTGGGGAAGCTGGCCACTGGATCGCCTGAGACGATGGCCACCGAGCCGTCGGACAGGTGGAGCACAGGCGCGTTGGCTCCGCCGAACACGTGGAAGCGCCCGGCCTCGCCTCCGGCCAGCTCGACCGCGGTCCACTCGGTGGACTGCAGCATCGTCTCGGCCATCGAGATGTCGACGTGCTGGCCCTCGCCCGTCGCGTCGCGATGGCGCAGGGCGGCCAGCACCGCGATGGTGGCCTGGAGTCCGGCGAAGAAGTCCGCGAACGACACCGCCTCCTGCACCGGTGGCATCCGGCGCCGGCGCGAGGCGAGCTCGATCAGCCCGAGCTCGGCGTGCAGCACAGGAGCGTAGGCCCGCCGGTTGGCGAGAGGGCCGTCCTGCCCGTAGCCGGTGATCGAGCAGTACACGAGCGACGGGTTGGCCTCGTGCACGGCGTCGTAGCCGAGCCCGAGCCGGGTCATCACGCCGGGACGGAAGTTCTCCAGGAGGATGTCCGCCTTGGCCGCCAGCCCGAGGGCGATGCGCTGCGCCTCGGGACGGGTGAGGTCGAGCGAGATGCAGTCCTTCCCGCAGTTCTGCTGAGCGAAGTACACGGGGATGCCGTCGACCCGTGGCTGGGCCGTGCGGGTGAGGTCGCCCTCGGGCGGCTCCAGCTTCACGACCTCGGCGCCCAGGTCGGCCAGCGCCTTGGAACAGCTCGGGCCCGACAAGACGCGCGAAAGGTCGAGCACGCGCACCCCGGCCAGCGGTCTCGGCCCGGGCGGGGCCTCCACCTGCTCGTCATCCCCCATGCCAGCCTCCCCTCGGCGGCGCACCTTACCGGCACCCGCGTAAGGTGCTGCGGCCAACCAAGGGGGGTCTTGTCATGAGCATCGGCATCGAGGTCGAAGGCAACGTCGGCATCATCGAGATGCAGACGCCGCCGCACAACTTCCTCACCTACCAGCTGGTCGAAGCCATCGCCGACGCCCTGGAGGCGTTCGATGCGGGAAGCGAGGTGCGAGCGGCCGTCCTGTGCGCCGAGGGCCGCTCGTTCTGCGCCGGAGCGAACTTCGGCGGGGGCCCGGCGTCGGAAGGCGGCCGACGGGAGCCTGCAGGCGGGCCTTCCACGGGTCGTCTGTACGCCGCCGCAGCCCGGCTCTGCGCCGTGGCCACGCCCTTCGTGGCGGCCGTGCACGGGCCGGCCATCGGCGGTGGGCTCGGGCTGGCCATGGTCGCGACCCTTCGGGTCACCTGCCCCGAAGCTCGGTTCTCCGCCAACTTCGCCGCCCTCGGCATCCACCCCGGCTTCGGCCTCTCCGTCACCGTGCCCGAGGTGATCGGCCCATCCCGAGCGGCCGAGGTGCTGCTCACGGCGAAGCGCTACAAGGGAGACGAAGCCGTGGCCATCGGCCTGGCCGACCGGTGCGTGCCCGCTGACCAGGTGCGCGACGCATCGATCGCCCTGGCCGGGGAGATCGCCGTCAACGCTCCGCTGGCCGTGCGATCCATCTCCCGCACGCTGAGGCGGGGGCTGGCCGATCGGGTGCGCGAGGCCACCGAGCACGAGGCCGCCGAGCAGCTCCGCCTCTCGGCGACCGAGGACGCTCGCGAGGGCATGCGAGCCGTCAACGAGCGGCGCGCCGGAAACTTCACCTTCAGCTGAGCCGGGTACGACGGCGTCCATGCAACGTCTCGCAGGTCAGGTCGCCCTCGTCACCGGTGGAGGCACGGGCATCGGCGCCGCCATCGCGGTTCGGCTGGCGGCCGAGGGCGCAGCCGTAGCCGTGAACGGGCACTCGGAGGGCTCGGCCGACGGTGTGGTCGAGCTGATCCGAAACGCCGGGGGTCGGGCCATCCCGGTCATCGCGGACGTCAGCTCGCCGGATGAGGTGGCGGCGATGGTGCAGCGCTGCGTCGACGAGCTCGGCGCCCTCACCATCGCGGTCAACAACGCCGGCGTGCAGCAGGAGACGCCGTTCCTCGAGCTGGAGTTCGACAGCTGGCGCTCACAGCTGTCCGTCGACCTCGACGGGGTGTTCCTCGTTGCCTCCGCAGCCGCCCGACACCAGGCGGCCCACGGGGGCGGTGTGATCATCAACATCACCAGCGTCCACGAGCACACGACCCGACCCGGCTACGCGGCGTACTGCGCAGCCAAGGCCGGCGCCGGCATGCTCACGAAGTGCCTGGGTCGTGAGCTCGCCCCGCACGGCATTCGTGTGGTGGCCGTGGCGCCGGGGGCAATCGCCACGGCCATGAACGCGGAGGTCACGCAGGACGACGACGAGCGGAAGCAGGTAGAAGCCGGCATCCCCGCCCGCCGGTTCGGCACCCCTGAGGAGGTCGCCGGCCTCGTCGCCTATCTGTGCTCGCCGGAGGCGGCGTACATGAGCGGCACGACGGTCGTGATGGACGGAGCTCTCGAACAGGAGGTCTCCGAGAGCTGAGGCCTGCGAGCCGGGGAGCTAGCGGGCGCCGTGGCCTTCGAACAGGGCGGCCCGCACACCCCGCTCGGCCAGCTCGCGCAGGAAGGGCGCGGTGTCCGTCACCAGCTCGGCCAGGCCGGCGGCGCCGGGCCTCGAGAACCGGCCGGCCACCGCCCACGAGGCGGCCTGGGCGGCGACTGCGCCGGCGGCCGAGCCAGGGCGGTCGAGGGCGCCCAGCACCCGAACGTCGTGCGCCGTGCCTCGGCGGCCGCGCACCTCGACCCGTACGGCTCCGATGGCACCCTCGCGGCCGGAGGGACGCAGCATCGGCAGGCGGGCGGTGAGGCGGTCGCGACGGGGCGCAGCCACTCGGGCGGTGACCCGCTCGACGTCGGGGAAGGCCGGGGTGAGCAGCAGCGCGTCCGGCAGAGCGGCCCGGTAGCAGTCGAGGCCCCCGATCGGATCGGGGAACCAGCACAGCTCCCGGCCGGATCCGCCCGTCTTCCTCGACCACGCGCCGTCGCGCCAGTCGATCGCCTCGCCGGCCAGTGCTCGATGGTGCTGACGGGCGCACGCCTTGCCGGCCGTGCCCACCTTGGCCACGTGCACCTCCTCGACACATGAGAAGTCGGCCGCGGCGTGACGCGCCAAGACGCACGACAAGCCGGGCGCCAAGCCCGCACCGATGACCACGGAGAGGCCGCGCTCGCGTGCCTCCAGGTCGAGCTGGAGCAGCGCCCGCACCTCGTCCACGTCATCGGTGACCGACACGACGTGGACCCCTTGGGCAAGCGCAGCCTCGGCGAGGCTCCGATGCCCGGTCGGGGTGGCCAGAACGACCACGTCGGCCGAGCCCAGGAGCGCACTCGACCACGGCCCGCCGGAGGAGCGAGACCCCAGGGAGGCCGACACCTCCCGGGCGCGGGCTTCATTTCGTGCGGCAACCGTGAGACGGACAAGGCCCTCTGCACCATGCAGCTGGCGGGCGGCCCGGATGCCGACTGCTCCAGGCCCGTAGAGGACGGCCCTCACCTAACGGAGGTCCGGCCCGCTGAGCTCGCGCCATCCGCCCTGTTGGGGGGGCACGCCTCCTGTCCCGCGCAGCCGGAGGGCACCGGCGATGATGCCCGCGGTGACGATGGCGGCAGCGGCACGCCGGAGGGCTCTCACGAGGCGGCCACGGGCGGTCGAGCGGTCGAACGGTCGAGCGGCATCATCACTGCGGGCGACGCTACTGGGTGCACTTCAGGGTCGAGCGCCGATCGCTCGGCCGGTCGTCGACGCGAACAGGCGGAGGCCCGCCGGGTTCACCCTCAGCGAGACCGCACGTCCTTCTGCCGGAGGGCTGGCCGTGGGAACTCGTGCCGCCCACGGCCGATCCGGGGACGCTGCCAGGTCCACCCAGACGACGCGCTCGCTCCCGAGCAGCTCCACGCGCTCGATCCGGCCGCGCACCGCGAAGCTCGGGTCTTCGGCGGAGAGCGGGGCGACGTACTCCGGTCGGGCTCCTACGAGCACCGCCCCCGGGAGCCGATCCAGGCCTCCGGCCAGGCGAGGGTGCAGCTCGGCCACGGGGACGTCGATGCGGAAGCCGTCGGCCACGACGATCAGCCGTCCGTCGCTGACGGTGGCTTCGGCCGACAACAGGTTCATCGGGGGCGACCCGACGAACTCGGCCACCACGAGATCGGCCGGGTGCTCGTAGAGCTCCTCCGGTGTGGCCAGCTGGTGGAGCAGACCTCCGTCGAGCACTGCAATCCGGTCACCCATCGTCAACGCTTCGACCTGGTCGTGGGTCACGTACATGGTCGTGGCGCCCAGGCGCCGATGCAGACGGGCCAGCTCGATGCGGGTTCGGGCTCGGAGCTTGGCGTCGAGGTTCGAGAGCGGCTCGTCCATCAGGAACAGCGCCGGGCGACGGACGATGGCCCGGCCCAGGGCCACCCGTTGCTGCTGGCCGCCGGACAGCTGGCCCGGCCGCCGATCGAGCAGATCGGTGATGGAGAGCATCTCGGCCACTTCGGCTACTCGGGACGCGATCTCCGACCGCGGGACCTTGGCACAACGGAGGGGGAAGGCGATGTTGTTCCGGACGGACATGTGGGCGTAGAGGGCGTACGACTGGAACACCATGGCCACGTCCCGGTCCCGAGGCAGCAGCTCGTCCACCCGTCGACCGCCCAGCACGATCTCCCCGTCGTCCGGTGCTTCGATGCCGGCAACCATCCGGAGGACCGTCGACTTGCCGGAGCCCGACGCGCCGAGGAGCACCAGGAACTCCCCATCGGCCACCTGGAGGGAGAGGTCGTCGACGGCCACGACGTCCCGGTAGTGCTTGACGAGGTGTGAACAGACGAGATCCGGCATCGACGATGGCTCCGTTCAGCCCTTGGTGGTGGTGACGGCGAACCCGCGCACCACCCATCGCTGGGCGACGAGGAAGAGCACGACACAGGGCAGCACGCTCAGGAGCGAAGCAGCCATGAGGTAGTTCCAGGCCGTGTTGTAGACGCCTTGGAAGGCGGCCAGGCCCAGCGGGAGCGTGTAGTCACTCGTCTCGTTCAGGTAGATGAGTGGGCCAAGGAAGTCGTTCCACTTCGAGACGAAGTCGAGCACCCCTACTGCGGCGAGGGCGGGCGCGGCCTGCGGCAGCACGACCTGGAAGAAGGTGCGGAGGGGGCCGGCGCCGTCCAGCATCGCCGCCTGCTCGAGCTCCCGCGGAAGGGTGAGGAAGTACTGGCGGAGCAGGAAGATGTTGAACGTCCCACCACCCAGGAACGACGGAACGATGAGCGGCAGATAGGTGCCGTACCAGCCGAGCCCCTTGAAGATCAGGAACTGGCTCACGAGCAGCACCTGCGACGGCAACAGGATCGTGACCAGGATGATCGTGAAGACGGCGCGCATCCCTCGCACCTTCAGCCGGGCGAGTGCGTAGGCGGCCATGGACGCCGAGAGCACGGTGCCGATCGCTCCCAGCCCCGCCACCAGGGTGGAGTTGGCCATCTGCCGCCAGAAGGGGATCAGCCGGGTGGCCGTCGAGAAGTTCGAGAGCTTGGGGTCCTTCGGGATCAGCTCGATGGGAACCGAGAGCACCGCCGCGTCGCTCTTCAGGGCGGTGCCCACCATGAACACGATCGGAACGATGATGAACGCGCTGCCGGCGAGCGACACGCCCCAGACGATGGCGGTGCTGGTGTTCGCCGAGGCGCGGATGGTGTGGGTCCGCAGCATCATCGTTCGGGCGGTTCGGCCGCGTAGAACACCCACTTGCGGGCCGTGCGGAAGATTATGAGCGTGAGCAGCAAGGTCAACGCGAACAAGATCCACGCCATCGCCGAGGCGTAGCCCGTCTCGAGGTACGTGAACGCGTTCCTGTACAGGTAGATCAGGTAGAAGAGGCTGGCGTCACGAGGTCCACCCTGGGTGATCACGTAGGCCTGTGTGAAGGTCTGCATGGCGCCGATCAGCCCGAGGATGAGGTTGAACAGCACCATGGGGGTCAACAGGGGCAGCGTGATCTGCCAGAACCGCCTCAAGCTGCTCGCCCCGTCGACCTGAGCGGCGAGCATCACCTCACCGGGGAGAGCTTGGAGGCCGGCCAGGTAGACCAGCATCGACCGGCCGACGCTCCACAGGCTCATGAGGGCCAGAGACGGGATCACCTGTGTCGTGGACGCGACCCACAGCTGTGGCGGCAGGTTCACCAGGCCGAGCACGGCGTTGAGCAGACCGAAGCGGGGCTGGAACACGAACGCCCACAACAACGCGACTGCCACCGACGCACCACCGGCACCGCTGATCATGATCGGCAGGAAGAAGATCGTGCGGAAGACCGCCACGCCGCGCGCCCGCATGTTCAGGATCAGTGCGAGCACCAGGCCCACCACGAGATCTGCCGGTACGGCGATGGCGGTGTACAGCAACGTCACCGCCAGCGAGTGGCGCAGGAGCTCGTCGTTCCAAGCGGCCTGGTAGTTCTCGAGGCCGACGAAGCGCGTCTCGGAGGGCCGCAGGATGGGGTAGTCGGTGAACGACACCACCAGCGACAGCACCATGGGGCCCAGCACGAACATCACGAAGCCCAGGGCCCACGGGGAGAGGAATCCCCACGCCACCATCGTGTTCCGGCTCCGGAGGGGATCCCTCCGACGGCCATCCGACTTCGTCAGCGGGGCAGCTGGTGACTGCTGAACCACTTGTCGATCTCCGTCTGCGCCGTGCCCTGGAGCTGTGGCAGGACGCTGGCGGCCGGCCTCCCGTCGACGATCGAGTCGAAGGCCTTGCCGACGAGGCTGTTCACCTCGGCGAACGCAGGGAACCAGGCCTCGTTGTCCGCTCCCGCGAACTCGAAGCCGTCGATCCACACCTTCGGGTCGGCCTTGGGAAGGGACGCCCGAACGCCGGTGGAGAACGCCTCCGTGTTCTGCTTGAGCGCGGGGATCTCGTTGTAGCTGTCGAAGGCGAGGCGCTTGGAGGCGGCCGGGTCCAACGAGAAGTACTTGAGCACCTCCCACGCCAGGTCGGTGTTCTTGCTGGCCTTCACGACTGCGCCGACGTCCAAGTTCAGGAAGTTGAAGCGCCGAGCAGGACCTGCGGGCATGGCCGCCAGAGAGAACTCGAACGGGGTACCGGTGCCGTAGGAGGAGATGTCCGACGTTCCCATGTCGATCATCGCCAGCTGACCGTTCTTCCACATGAACAGCTCTTCGTTCCCCTGCCCACCCCCGGCGCCGAGGCTGGCGGCAACCGTCCGGGACGGCTGGACGCGGTGGAGGTTCACCAGGTCCGACGCGAACTGGAGACCGGCGGTGCCTCCCGCGCTGGCCATCGTCGCCTTTCTCGTGCCTGGGTCGTAGTACTTCCCGCCGAAGGCGAAGAAGAGGGTCTCCCGGAAGAAGTGGCCCAGCCCGAACTGCCGGACGGTCGAAGGATCGAATCCGGCGTCTCCGGGATGGCGCCCTCGGCCGTCGAGCGTCAGGGCCTTGGCCGCGTTGAGGAACGCTCCCTCGTAGGTCCAGCTCGCGTCGGTCCACGACGTCGGGGGCATGGGCAGGCCCGCCGCCGAGAACAACGCCGGGTTGTAGGCGATTGCATGGGTGTTCAGCCCCACCGGTAGACCGACCACTCCGGTGGCTGACGTGCCGTAGTAGTTCGGCTGGTGGGTCGCCACGGCCGTGACCGGGCTGTAGGCGTCAAGCGTGAGACCGTCGCGCTTGAGCAGGTCCTCGAGGTTGAGCCAGATCTCCTCGTCCAGGAAGAGTGACGTGCCGTAGATGCCGGTGGGCATGACGAGGTCAGGCGGTGCGCCGGCTGCGCTCAACGCCACGAGCTTGGTCTGGGCATCACTCGACGACGGAACCCGCAAGAACTCGATCTTCACGCCCGCGTGGAGCTGGGTGTAGGCGGTGGCCAGCGCCTCCTGCACCTGTGCCTGGGCTGGTTGGTTGCCCGTGCCGAAGTAGCCGACCAGGATCTGAACGGTCCCGTTCAGCGCCTTTCCTCCTGAGGAGCCTCCGGTTCCTGAGCTCGACTCGCCGCCCCCGCATGCTGCGAGCAACGTGCCCGCGGCCGTGGCGGACAAGCCGAGCGCGAGGGCGCGCACCACGAACTGGCGGCGCGAGAGGGCTCCTGCCTCGAGCTGCTCGCTGAGGACGTTGAGCTCACTCGACCGGCCCGATCCCATGCCGCTTCGTCCCATGACTTCGCTTCTCCTCTGCCCTGCCGCCCGCCTTTCTGCGTGCAGCTCGCAGCAACCTATCGCCAGGCTCACGCCTATGTGGACGTCCGGGCGATGGCTCCCACCGTGCCGAATGGCCGCTCACGCACGGACCGCACACGGGCGAGGCAGCCCCACCGGCGCCCGCATGGTGGGGCTAGAAGGAATCGAACCTTCGACCTCAGCATTATCAGTGCTGCGCTCTAACCGACTGAGCTATAGCCCCAGGAGCGGGTCAGGTTAGTGCAACTGCGTGGGTGGACTGCTCGGCCCGCTCGCTGCGCTCCGGGCTCGGGCGCGGGCGGTCGCCCGGTCGTTCCGTACCTCCACCTCCACCTCGTCGCCGTCCTGGGTGAAGTCGACCAGGCGGGCACCGTTGGCGATGGCGGCATTGTCCGCCTCGACTCGACCCGCGGATGCGCCGGCCAGGGCGGCGGCGTCGGCCGCCGTGCGGGCTTCGGCCCGGCTCACGGCCACGGCTCCGATGCGAGCGATGCCGAGGACGGTCAGGCAAGCCACGAGCACGACGAGCACCAGCAGCGGCATTGCCTGCCCGTGGTCGAGACGGGGCTGCCGGCACGGGTGTGGTCGGTGATGGCGACGCCATCGAACAGGGCGTTGCGGCATGGCGGGTTCCTCCGGATGGTGCGAGCAGTGGAGGAGGAAGTGAGAGGACGCAGGGGGCAGAGCCGGCTGGTGAGCGTCAGAGCCCGGCCAGCTCTTCGTCGAGCGTCAGGATCGGCGTGGCCGAGGCGACCGTGGAGCCGTTGTCGAGGTTCATGACCTTGACCCCGGTGGCATCGCGCCCCTGCGAGCTGATGCCCCGCACCGGGATGCGGACCGTGACGCCGCCCGACGAGACGAGGAAGATCTCGTCATCCAGGCCCACCATGAAGGCTGCAACCACATAGCCCTTGCGGGCGGTGAGCTTGATGCCTCGCACGCCCTGGCCGCCCCGGGTCTGGCGGTTGAACCGGTCGAGCTGCGTGCGCTTGCCGTATCCCGACTCGATGACGATCAGGATCGACGTGTCGTCCCGGGCCACGTCGCACGAGACCACCTGGTCC
>CADCTF010000067.1 GCA_902805655.1 uncultured Acidimicrobiales bacterium | reverse complement strand
TTGCCCTCGGGGACGTTGACGCCGGTCTTGCCGCCGATGGCGGCGTCCACCTGGCCGAGCAGCGTGGTGGGGACGTTCACGAGCGGCACGCCACGGTGGTAGACGGCGGCGGCGAAGCCGGCGGTGTCGGTGACGACGCCACCCCCGACGGCGACGACGACGTCGCCCCGGGTGAGCCCCCAGCGGGCGAGGTCGCGGCAGAGGTCCTCCACCGTCTCGAGCGTCTTGGCACCCTCGCCGTCGCCGATGGTGAAGGTGCGGTGCTCGACGCCGGGGTCGACGTCGACGCCGATCCCGGCCTGGGTGACGATGGCGGCACGGCGCACGCCGACGGGCAGGAGCTCGGTGAGGCGGTGGCGGGCGCCGTGCCCGACGAGCACGTCGTAGGCCCGGTCGCCGAGCGGCACGGGGACGGTGATCACCGGTCGACCAGCTCGAGCACGGCGGTGACGACCTGGCGGGTCGACAGGTCGTCGACGTCGACGACGAGGTCGGCCACCTCCGCGTAGAGGGGCCGGCGCTCGGCGTCGAGCCGCCGGAGCGCGGCGAGGGGGTCGTCCCCGAGCAGCGGGCGGTGGTCGCGCCCGGCCGACACCCGCCGGGCGAGCACCTCGGGACGGGCCCGCAGCCAGACGACCGTCCCCGCCTCCTGCAGCACGGCACGGTTGCCGGGGTCGAGCACCACGCCGCCGGCGGCCGCCACCACCGACGGCTCCGCCTCGGCCAGCGCGTCGACGAGCGCCTCCCGCTCGAGCACCCGGTAGGCGGCCTCACCGTCGGACTCGAAGATCTCCCGGACGGTGCGACCGGTGCGGGCCTCGACCTGGGCGTCGCTGTCCACCAGCGGTCGGCCGAGCTCGGCGGCGAGGCGGCGACCGACGGTGGTCTTGCCCGACCCCATCATCCCGATCAGCACGACGTGGGCATCCTCAGCCAAGGGAGGCGAGGTACCCGTCGCGGTTGCGGAGGACCTCGTCGAGCGAGTCACCGCCGAACTTGCGGAGCGCCTCGGTGGCGAGCACGAGCGCCACCATCGTCTCGGCGACGACGCCCATGGCCGGCACCGCGGTGACGTCGGTGCGCTCCTTGAACGACACCGTCTCCTCCTTGGTGACGACGTCGACGGTGGCGAGGGTGGGCTTGTTGAGGGTGGCGAGCGGCTTCATCGCCGCCCGGGCCACGACGAGCTCGCCGGAGGAGATGCCGCCCTCGATGCCGCCGGCGAGGTCGGACGACCGTCGGTAGCCCGAGGTGGTGGCGTCCCAGTGGATCGGGTCGTGGGCGAGCGAGCCCCGCCGGCCGGCGACGTCGAAGCCCTCGCCGATCTCCACGCCCTTCACGGCCTGGATGCTCATCAGCGCCTGGGCGATGGCGGCGTCGAGCTTGCGGTCCCAGTGGACGTGGCTGCCGAGCCCGACGGGCACGCCGTAGGCCAGCACCTCGACGATGCCGCCGAGGGAGTCGCCGTCCTTGGCCGCCGCCTTGATCTCCTCGACCATGGCCGCCTCGGCGTCGGGGTCGAAGCATCGCACCGACGACTCGTCGACCTGCGCGAGGTCGCTCGGCGTCGGGCGTAGGCCGGTCTTGGCGAGCGCCTCACCCATCTGCAGGGTGTGGCTGAGCACGCTCACGCCGATGTGGGCGAGCAGCGCCTTGGCCGCGGTGCCGGCGACCACGCGGGCGGCCGTCTCGCGAGCCGAGGCCCGCTCGAGCACGCTGCGGGCTTCGGCCAGGCCGTACTTCTGCATGCCGGCCAGGTCGGCGTGACCGGGGCGGGGCTGCGTGAGAGGAGCCCTTGTCTCACCAGGTGCGGGCGACATCTCGTCGTGCCACTTGTCCGACCGCTCCCACTCGGAGTTGCCGATCTCCACTGCGAGCGGCGACCCGAGCGTGCGGCCGTGGCGGATGCCACCGAGCAGGGTGATCTCGTCCTGCTCGAACTTCATCCTGGGGCCGCGGCCGTAGCCGAGCCGGCGGCGGGCCAGCTCCCCCTGCACCTCGTCGGCTGTCAGGGGCAGCCCCGCGGGAAGGCCCTCGACGATGACGACGAGGGCCTTTCCATGCGACTCACCAGCGGTCAGGAAGCGCAGCACGTGCTCAATCTACCTGTGTGCCCCGGGACGCCATGCGGTCAGCAGTCGAGCACGCCGACCGGGCACTCCCTCCAGTCCTTCAGCACGTACTTCCCGTTGTGCTCACGGGCGACGGAGTCGAGGTCCATGTGGAACTGGAAGTGGTTGCCGGTGCCACCGTGCAGGTGGGCCACCACGGCCCCCCAGAACTCGGGCTGGTGGCTGCCGTTGCAGTCGATGCGCAGCCCGGGGGTGTAGAGCAGGGCCCAGATCTTGGAGTCGCAGACGGTGCCGCTCCACTGGGTCCCGTCAGGAGACCCGTCGGCCTTAGCGGGCTGGTACACCTGCATCTTCCAGGGCGGCTTCGAGGGGTTGACCTGAGCGCCGGCGCCCACGCTGAACGACTCGTTGATCCAGAGGCGAACGATGCCGGAGCCGTCACCGCCACTTCCGACCGTCACCGTGCCGGTCATGTTCACGGGCTGGTTGCACAGGTACCGCCCCGGCTGTATGACCCCGGTGATGTTGCCGCCGCTCGGGCAACCGGCCGCCCCGTCGGAGCTGGGGATGGCAGGCACGAATTTGTCGGTGTGCGGGACGACCAACCCGCCCAGGGAGCTGCACCGGCCGTCGTCACAGGCAGCATTGGCCTCGGCCTGCGTGGCCTTGCCGTACATGTTGAAGCCCTGCCAGTTCTGCAAGAAGTGGGCGGTGGTGGCGGCGGAGCCGTCGAACGTGGAGTTCGTCCCCAGCATCGCCGGCACCGGTGGGCTCACGGAGCACGAGGCGTCCGGGCACAGGGATGACCGATACGCGATGGGGCTGGTCTGGTTGCCGGTGAGGTAGAAGGTGTCGAGAGTGAAGAACCCGTTGAGGAACAGGGGGTCAGCCGCGATCGTGGCGATCGCGGCTCGGGCCTGGCCGGAGGCGTCTGTGCCCACCGATCGAACCCGCCATGTCGCGTTCTGTCCAGGAGTCACCATGGTCGCCGTGACGGCGTAGGTCGACCCGCTCGACGTGAACGTGTCGGTGAAGTCCGCGGTCGCGGTGCCGCTGTCGATCCGGTACAGGGCCTGATCGATCCCCGCGTTGGCGTGCTGGAACGCGTTGGTTCGGTTCTGGTCGATCCGCGTGGTGGTCTGGCTCGACATCACGGTGGACACCGTGACGGCCAGGAGCATGGAGATCACCATGGCGATGGTCACCGCCATGATCACGCTGCCGGACTCGTCCTCCCCGTTCGAGGTGGGTCGTCTCAAAGGTCGCATCCTGTTACCTCGTTGTCGTTTCGGAGAGCAATGCGGGTCGTGATGTCGGTGGTCGACTCCAAGCCGGGCTCGGACCGGACCCGGAGGTTGATCTCCACCGTCTTGGTGCAATCCCGGAAGTACGTACCACCGCCGGTGTCCGTGCCCGCCGTGGAGAGCTGCACCCCGTCCTTGTCGTAGTACTTGAACACCGGTTCCGAGGCCGTGTTGACGATGGCCCCGGGCCGCTCCAACGTGGGCAGGGTGGTGAACCCGGTCGGCCCTACCAGAGGCCGGACACCGGTTCCGACGACCCGCTCGAGTGCCCGCGTGGTGGTGTTGAGCCGATAGGTGATGCTCCGCAGCCTGTTCGCCCCACAGCCGTTGGCCCCGGGGGTGGAGCAGTAGACGCTGAAGCTGACCTGCCTGTCATAGATCGCCGGGGCGACCGACACGTCGTCGATGGGGTTCGCTGCCCGGAGGTCGCGAGTGATGGTCTCGAGGGCGACGCGGCTGTCGTTGAGGGTGGCTGATCGCGTCTGCACCTCGACCGTGGTGCGGGCGAACGAAGAGAACGTGGAGAGCAGCATGAGGGAGACGATGCTCAGCAGCAGCATCGCTACGAGCACCTCGACCATGGTGAAACCGTCGGATCGCTCGTCCTCGGTGGATGAGGGCGTCGTCATGGGCACGTGCCCAGGGTGGTGGCGACCTTGTAGGTGAAGTTCTTGGTCGACGTGACTGCGCTGGCGTCCTTGGCGACGATCGAGCCCGTCTGGGCGCAACCGGTCGGGAGCTTCGCGGCGGTGCCGATGCTGCTCGTCGCCCGCCAGGTCTTCACGCCGCCCGCCGTGGTCTGCAGCGTCAGCGGCACCTCGAAGGTTCCGCCGTCCTGCGTCATCCGCCCGACTGCGGAGGTGCAGACGGTGTTGGTGGTGGCGTCGAAGGTGAAGGTCGCGTTGCTGGGCTTGCGGTTGCTGGCCACCAACGCGAAGTTCGTGTTGGCGCCGTTGACGAAGCTTCCGCTCGAGGCCTGGCACGTCGCCACGGTCACGGTCACGGACTGCGACACGTTGGGCGACGACTTGGCGCTGTTGTCGGTGACGATCAGGCCCACGGTGTAGGTGCCCGAGGCGGTGTAGGTGTGGTTCACCTGCGCGCCACTCCCGACCGATCCGTCGCCGAAGGTCCAGCTGTAGCCGGTGACCGTTCCGTCGGTGTCGGTCGATCCGCTTGCGTCGAGCGTCACCACACCCGTCGGCAGGTTGGACTGCACCACGAACGAGGCGGTGGGCGGGGCGCTCGACGGGTCGATGGTCGTGATGCTCATCGGGCTGCTCGTCGACCCGCCGTTGCCGTCGGTGACGGTGACCCGGGTGACGAAGGTGCCGGCCAGGTTGTACTGATGGGTGACGATGCTCGACGGGGAGGCCGTCAGGGTCTGGCCGTCACCGAAGTCCCAGGCGTACTGCAGGGCGTCGCCGTCAGCATCGGTCGAGGCCGCAGCACTGAACGTCACGGTGTGGCCGACGTTGCCGGACGCACTGCCGCTGGTGATGGCGATGCTGGAGACGGGTGCGATGTTGGTGTTGGCCGCGCTTCCGAGCCCCCCGGGGTAACGGGTGGAGGTGAGACGGTAGGAGCGGGCCGCGCCAGACGACTCGGTCCACCGCACCCGCACGGCGATCCGCTTCAGGTCGTTGCCCGGTGCTCCGTTCGGCCCGACCCAGGTGACCCAGCGGTCGATGTAGTACGGAAGCTGGATGCCGGTGATGGGGCTGGAGGAGACGGTGGACGTTGCCGGTAAGGGTGTTCCCCCGACCACTGTGGCCGCCAGGCCCTCGAACTGGCCGGCCGAGGGGTCGTTGTAGGTCGCGAGGTTGCCGGAGGCGACGCCCAGCTGCTCGAAGGGCTGCCCGCGCAGCTCCTCCATGGCGCCGTTCGCGATCTCGATGAAGACCGACCGCTGCCGTGCCGCTGAGTAGGCCTTGATGCTGCCGTACATGACGTAGGCACTGGTCGTGAAGACGAGCGCCGAGATGGTGATGGCCATGACCATCTCGAGGAGCGTGAAGCCGGCCTCGGCACCCCTTGCCACGATGCCTTGCTCGCGGCGCTTCGCCCAGTTCATGCCTGGCTATCGGCGGGAGGCGCAGAGCGCTTGAGCGCTACAGGCAGGTTGTCGGTCCCTTGTCGATCAGGACGTCCGCTCAACGGGACGAAGGTGTCGATAACGTCCCCAACGTGCACATCTCGTTGTCGCCCGCTCACCGTCTCGAGACGGGAGCTGGCGACCGCGAGGTGGCCGGAGCAGCCGATCCGTGGTCGCCGAGCGGGATGTTTGCGTCCGCCATGGCGCTGCTGTTGCCGACCGCCTTCTCGCCCACGCTGAACGTTGCGTTCTGGACGCCGAAGTACGTGCTGCTTCCCCTGCTCGCAGCGGTCGGGCTGCCCCGCCTCCCCTCCTTGCTTCGTGGCTCAACGACGCGCAAGCCGGCAGCATGCGCGCTTGCCTTCCTCGCTTGGGCCGC
>CADCTF010000066.1 GCA_902805655.1 uncultured Acidimicrobiales bacterium | reverse complement strand
AACGACAGGACGAGCGTGGCGGCGATCGACCCCCAGATGGGCCAGCCGTTCTCCGTGAGCTGCCACGCCACGAACGTCGAGAACATCGCCATCTCGCCCTGGGCGAAGTTGACGATGTTCGTCGACCGGTAGATGAGGACGAGGGCGAGGGCCAGCGAGGCGTAGATGGACCCCGTGGCGATGCCGTTGATGGTCTGCTGCAGGAAGAGCTCCACTCAGTACCCCAGGTAGGCGCGGCGGACGGACTCGTCGGCGCGGATGTCGCTGGCGCTGCCGCTCACGACGATCGTTCCGGCTTCGAGGACGTAGGCCTGGTCGGCGATGTCGAGGGCGAGGTTGGCGTTCTGCTCGACGAGCAGGACGGTGACCTTGATCTCCTCCTTCAGCTGGACGAGCGTGCGGAAGAGCTCCTGGATGATGATCGGGGCGAGGCCGAGCGACGGCTCGTCGAGCAGCAGCAGCCGCGGTCGGAGCATGATGGCCCGGGCGATGGCGAGCATCTGCTGCTCGCCGCCCGACAGGCTCCCCGCCGCCTGCGTGCGCCGCTCCCCGAGGCGGGGGAACAGCTGGTACGCACGGTCGATGTCCGCCCTCGTGTCCCCGTCGCGGCGGGTGTAGGCGCCGAGGCGGAGGTTCTCCTCCACGGTCTGGCCGTCGAAGGTGCCCCGCCCCTGGGGCACGTGGGCGACGCCCATGCGCACGATGCGGTCGGTGCTCGTGTGCGTGATGTCCTTGCCGTCGAAGGTGATCCGCCCCTTGTTGGCGATCATGCCGGAGACCGCCCGCAGGGTCGTCGTCTTGCCGGAGCCGTTGGCCCCGAGGATGACGGCGGTGGTCCCCTCCTCGACGCTGAAGCTGATCTCGTGCAGGACCCGCACCGGCCCGTACCCGGAGACGAGGTTCTCGACGGTGAGGAGGCTCATGCCGCATCACCCAGGTAGGCCTGGATGACCACGGGGTCGCGCTGCACCGTCGCCGGCGGCCCCTCGGCGATCTTGGTGCCGAGGTTGAGGGCCACCACCTTGTCGGAGATGCGCATCACCAGGCTCATGTGGTGCTCGACGAGCAGCACGGTGAGGGCGAACTCGTCGCGCATGGCCATGATGGCGTCGCCGAGCTCGTCCACCTCCGAGTGGGTGAGGCCGCTCGCCGGCTCGTCGAGCA
>CADCTF010000065.1 GCA_902805655.1 uncultured Acidimicrobiales bacterium | reverse complement strand
ATCGCCGCCTCGGGCGTCTCGCCTGGCTCCAAGGTGTCCGCCGGGCAGATCCCGCGTGCAGGTCGATCGCCCTGTTGCGTGCGTCCCGCCGGCCCGGTCAGATCTTCCGATGGTGAGCGCGTGGGGTGACCGCTATGCCCGTGGGTTCTCGGAGATGGCCGGGGTCTATGTCGATCTCACCCGCCAAGCGACCCAGCTCCTCGACGTAGCCGCGCTCGACGCGGGGGAGTCCGTGCTCGACGTGGGGTGTGGACCCGGCACGGCGACGCTGGTTGTTGCAGATCGAGTGGGGCCGGAGGGGCGAGTCATCGGCGTCGATCTGGCCCCCGGAATGCTGGCTCGGGCGAGTGCCGCCACGTCGGGCACCGCCACGATCCTCGCGGTGATGGACGCCCGTCAGCTGGCCTTCGGCGACGGAACCTTCGACGTCGTCACCGCGAACTCGGTGCTGCAGTTCACCGGCCGCGAGTCGCTCGGGGAGTGGCCACGCGTCACCCGGCCCGGCGGCCGGGTGGCCTGCTCCATCCCCTACGGCCCTGCGATGTGGTTCGAGCTGTGCCGGCGATATGTGCACCGCACCAGCGAGCCGTACCGGTCGACGATGCAGGCTCGCCTCGACACTGCGGTGGGCCCGCCCGATGCCGAGCAGGCCCGGGCCCTATGGGGCTTCGGCGCCGTGGGGGCCGTCGTGGAGCGGCTCGTCCGGCGCTACGACTCAGCAGACGAGGCATGGGAGTCGGAGTACCAGCACGGCGCCCGCGTCTTCCTCGAGGAGCTGCCGGCGGACGCGCTCGAACGGTTCCGGGCGGAGTACGTCGAGGCGCTGTTGCCGGAGGGCGACGGTGGCGGCGTGGCCATCCCCTTCGAGTTCCACTACTGGTGCTTCACGAGATGACCACTGGACCGAATGCAGTGGCGACGTCGGAGTGGGTGCAGGACAATCCGTCGATGGTCATGGTGCGACTGGCGGCCGTGGAGGACGCAGCCCGACTCGGCCAGATTCACGTCGTCACGTGGAGACGGGCCTACTCCGGGCTTGTGCCGGAGGACTACCTGGATTCGTTGGACGAGGCGACGTCGTCGCGACGTTGGACCGAAGGGCTGTCGACCGGCGGAGGCGAAGGCCGATGGTTCGACCGGAGCTCGGTCGTGCACGTCGCCGCGGATGAGCACGAAGTGATCCAGGGCTTCATCGCCGTTGGCACCTTGCGGGATGCGGCCGACGGCGAGGCGCACCTCGGGGAGGTGCGGGCTCTCTACGTCGACCCAGCTGCGTGGGACAACGGCTACGGCCGGGCCTTGCTGGCAGCCGGCCAGGCGGCCCTCGTGGAACGGGGGTTCGGGGTAGCGGCGCTCTGGGTGCTCGAGTCGAACGCACGAGCCCGCCGCTTCTACGAGAAGGCGGGATGGACGGCAACGGAATGGGTGCGAGTCGACGAGCGGATCGGGCCACCGTTGTCCGAGGTGCGCTACGAACGAGAGCTGGGCTCGAGGCACCGGGTCTGATGGCGCATGACTCGCACTGCGTCGCTCGGCGAAGTCCGTGAGCCGGGCCGATGCCCGTGGCATGACGTCGGGCCTCCGCTCGGGGGCGTGCGTGAGACGCTGACCCTCCGGCACACCGTCGGACAGCCCGGAGGCTGGGAGTAGCCGGCCAACAGCCAGAGCGACCGTGCTCACCGATGCAGGTGGAGCTTTTCGCCATGCGGTCCGAAGATCGCGATGAGCGTCACGGGTCCGTCGACGGCACCGAACCAGTGCGGCGTGCGGGTGCTGAACTCGACCACCTCGCCCGGCTCGATCGTGAGGTCGTCGGCTCCCAGGAGCAGGCGGAGGCGGCCCTCGAGGACGTAGAACCAGTCCTGACCGTCGTGCACAGGCAACTCGGCGGGCGGACGATCGCGCCGGGCGTCGACCTGCACCCGGTATGCGTGGAGCCCTCCGGCCGGTCCCCGATGGGTGAGCGGCCACAGCGTCATGCCGTCGAAGGTTCGTGGCCGGCTGCGGACCCGAGGGTCCTGCGGAGGCGGTGGGTCGAGGAGCTCGTCGGTGGTCACGCCCAAAGCCGTCGCCAGGCCGGGCAGGTGGTCGAGAGCCAGTCGCCGCTTCCCGGACTCGAGCCGGCTCAAGGTGGAGACGTCGATGTGGGCACGCTCCGCCACCTGCTGGAGCGTGAGACCTCGGTCGGCGCGGATCTCTCGGAGCCGCCGCCGAACCCGCCCGTCGACCGACTCATCACCGGGATTGGAGTTTGCCTGCATGGCAAAGCATCTTGGCAGACGGCGCCCTCGTCGGCATAGTGGCGGACATGGAGAATCCCTGGGAGTGCATCATCATCGGTGGCGGCGCAGCCGGTCTGAGCGCCGCTCTGGTGCTGGGTCGGGCTCGTCGTCGGACGCTCGTGGTCGACGCCGGCGAGCCGAGCAATGGCGTGGCCGAAGGCATCGGTGGCCTTCTCGGCCACGACCGCCAGCCTCCGGAGTCGCTCTACCGCACCGGGCGCGAGGAGCTCGCCGCCTACCCGAGCGTCGAGATGCGGAGCGGACGAGTCGTCGCCGCCTCCGGCCCCGCGGGCGACGGGGAGTCGTTCCACCTCGAGCTCGACGACGGCTCGCGTGAACGGGCTCCGCGGCTGCTGCTCGCCACCGGGATGCAGTACCGCATGCCGGATCTCCCCGGCATCGCCGAGCGGTGGGGCCGCTCGGTGTTCCACTGCCCGTTCTGCCATGGCTGGGAGGTGCGAGACCGGCCGATCGCCGTGCTCGACGGCGGCCCGACGGGGGTGCAGCGGGCGCTCCTCCTCCGCCTCTGGAGCGACGACGTCACCCTGCTGACCAACGGTGATGGCGCCGACCTCGGTGCCGACGAACGCACCCGGTTGGAGCGGGAAGGCGTGATCGTCGACGAGCGCGAGGTCGTCGAGCTTCGTGGGCCCGGCGACGAGCTGGAGGCCGTGGTGTTCGCCGACGGAGGTGAGCGACGCTGCGAGGGGCTCCTCGTCCCCGTGACGCTGCACCAACGCTCGACGCTGGCGAGCGACCTCGGAGCGTTGACCGAAGCCGGACCGATCGCAGCGGACGCACTCGTGATCGACTCGATGTTCCGCACGAGCGTCCCAGGGCTGTTCGCCGCCGGCGACATCGGGGCGCAGATGCCGTCGGTGGCGGGGGCCGTCGCCTCCGGGTCGGCTGCGGCTCGGACGATCGTCCACGACCTGCTCGTGGCCGCATGAGCACGTCGCAGCCAGTCGAGGCGGCCGCGTTCTGGGACGCCCGCTACGACCACCAGTCACAGATGTGGAGCGGACGCCCGAACGCCGTGCTGGTCGACGAGGTGGCCGACCTCCCGCCCGGCACGGCGCTCGATCTCGGATGCGGCGAGGGAGCCGACGCCGTCTGGCTCGCCCGCCGGGGCTGGCGGGTCACCGCCGTCGACGTGTCACGAAGGGCCATCGACCGCGGCGTCCTCCTGGCCGAGGCCGAGGGCGTCGCCGAGCGCATCGACTGGCAGGAGCACGACCTCGCGGCCACCTTTCCCGCCGGTGAGTTCGACCTCGTCAGCGCCCAGTTCCTGCAGTCGCCGATCGACTTCCCGCGCGATCGGATCCTGCACACGGCGGCCGCCGCGGTCGCGCCGGGCGGCACCTTGCTCATCGTCGGGCACGCCTCCCCGCCGCCCGGGTCGGACTCGGGGTCGGGCCCGGGTCATCAACACCCGGCGCATGCGTTCCCCGATCCCGCCGACACCGCCCAGGCCATCGGCCTCGACGACGAGCGGACCTGGGTGCTCACAACTTGCGAGGTCCGCCCGAGGTCAGTGACGGCCCCGGATGGCGAAACGGCGCACCTCAGCGACAGCATCATCAAGGCAAGCCGTCGTCCAGGGCCGTTCCTCGCCGAGACGCCGTAGCGGCGGCGAGGAACGGCTGGACACTGCCGTTCAGAGCCGAGAAGGACCGTCGCCTGGCTGCGGGGGGGCGAGCTGGCCTTCCTCGAACTCCTTCTTCGCGCTGCCCAGGGATCGAGCCAGCTTGGGGAGCTTGGCGCTGCCGAACAGCAGGAGCACGACGGCGAGCACGATGAGCAGCTCGGTGGGCCCGATGCCCGGCATCAGCTGCCCACCTCGCCGCCGTCGTCCTTGGTGATGATCACCGTGGCCGAGCGGGGTGTGGCGAAGTCGTCGTGGTGCGGCCAGGTGCTCTCGCCGTTCTCACCGGGGTGCTGCACGTTCGTGAACATGGTCCGCTGGTCGGGAGTGGTGATGACCCCGGTCACCTCCGAGCCGGTCACGCCGGTGAAGAAGCGCTTGATGTCCGGGACGCCCCGCACGTCGGTGTTGTTGGGGTTGGCCGCCAGCATCTGGTTGTTGGCTGCGCCCGGCTGGCTCCCGTCCGTCTGGATCCACACGCGGCTGTCCGGGTCGACCCACAGGCCGTCGGGCGAACCGAAGGCGTCCTCCGACTCGACGGTCGAGCCGTCCACGCCGTCGCCGGGCCCGGCCAGGACGAAGATGTCCCACTCGAAGCTCGTCGAGGCGTGGTCGCCGCCGCGCTCCTGCCAGCGGACGATGTGGCCCCAGCGGTTGGGGGTGCGAGGGTTGGGCGCGTTCGGCGTCGTCCTCGACGTGTTGTTGGTGAGCGTGACGTACACCAGGCCGGTTCGCGGGTCGACGGAGGTCCACTCGGGGCGGTCCATGGGCGTGGCGCCGAGAGCGGTGCCGGCCTGACGGGTCTTCACCAGCACGTCGCCCTGGTCGGCGAAGCCGTTGGCCACGGTGAGCGGTCCCTGCCCGTGCACCAGCGGCAGCCACTCGCCACTGCCGTCCTCGTTGAAGCGAGCGACGTAGAGGGTGCCGTCGTCGAGCGGGCTCCGGCGACGGGCCCGCAGGGACTGGGCGTTGCCGGCGCTGACGAACTTGTAGACATACTCGTTCACCTGGTCATCGCCCATGTAGACGACGACCCGCCCACCCTTCGACGTGTGGACGAACGCTCCCTCGTGCTTCATCCGACCGAGCGCGGTCCGCTTGACCGGCGTGGAGTCCGGTGTGAACGGGTCGATCTCCACGACCCAGCCGAACCGGTTCGGCTCGTTCGGGTTGGCGGGGGTGACCACGAAGCGCCCGTCGTGGGTCGACCAGTGGTTCCGGTCACCGCCGACGCCGTACCGCCGATTCAGCTCGGCGTGCTCGTCGCTGTACGCGCCGGGGTCGAGGCGGAAGTAGCCGTTGAAGTTCTCCTCGCAGGTGAGGTAAGTGCCCCAGGGGGTGTAGCCGTGGGCGCAGTTGTTGACCGTGCCGAGCGGCGTCGTGCCGGTCGCGTCGGCCGAGGTGCGCACCAGCCGGTGGCCCGCCGCGGGGCCGGAGAACGTCATCGGCGTGTTCGCGGTGATGCGGCGGTTGTAGCGCGACCGCACCACCTGCCACTCACCGTTGTCGTCCCGGGCGATCTCGACCACGCTGACGCCATGGGCGTTCTGAGACTTGAGCACCATGTCTGCGGTGTACGCGCCCCTGTTGGGGTCGGTCAGCGTGCCGGTGTGGAGGTATCCCTCGGAGGTCGCCTCCTGGTTCACCACCAGCAGGCCGCGCTCGTTGCCGCCCTGGCCCCGCTCCAGCGGGAAGTAGTGCATGCCGTCGTGGTCCATCCCGATCTGCTGAGCCTGGTCAGCGGCGGTGTTGCCGCCTGGGACCAGCGGCGGCGTGCCGGGCACGAAGGCCGGGTAGCTGCCGAGGATCGGGGTGCCCCAAGGGATGAACGGCCGGGCGGTGTAGCCATCCGGCACCTGCACGTCGTCGCCGTAGCCGAGCGGCACGGCGTTGTAGCCGAGCAGGTCGCGCGAGCCTCGACCGCGGCTGTGGCGGCCGCCGGCGCCGCGTGCCGTCTTCCTCATGTCGGCTGAGGCAACCCCGCCGAAGGCGGCGCTGCCGGCCAGGAAGGCGGCCGCCGCAGCCAAACCGCCACCCATTGCGGACCGCCGGCTGATCCGGGCCTCCACGATGTCGTTGAAGGGCCGGTCAGCGGCCGGGTTGCGGGCGATGTCGTCGTTGTCCAGCATCGTTCTTCTCCAGATCTGACGTCGGCGCGGTGTGCCGACCGACGCCGAAACTAAGGAGGCGACCTTTCGTGGCGTGGTCTCCCGGGTGAACGGCTCCCGAACAGTCGATGGCGGTTCGTCCGGGCGCGGCTCGGTGGGCATCATGGGCGGAGCGTGAACCGGACCGACCGTCTGTACGCGATCGTCGAGGAGCTGCGGGCCGTGACGCCGGGCAGCCGCAGCGCGCCCTGGCTCGCCGAGCGGTTCGAGGTGAGCGTCCGCACGATCGAGCGCGACCTGAGCGCCCTCCAGCAGACCGGTGTGCCGATCTACGCGACGCCGGGCCGGCGCGGCGGCTACGCCCTCGACGCCGTGCACACCCTCCCCCCGGTCAACCTCACCCCGGTCGAGGTCACCGCGGTCGCCGTGGCCCTGTCGAACCCCGGGGCCACGCCCTTCGCCGCGGCCGGGCGGTCGGCGCTGATGAAGCTCATGGCGGTGATGGCGGAGGACGACGCAGCTGGCGCCCGTGCGCTGGCCGAACGGGTGCAGTTCTACGACGACCCGGAGCCCGAGGCGGCCGGGGACGAGCGCCCCGCTCCACCGACGCGCGCCCGGGCCGGAGCGCGCCTGGTGCTCGAGCAGGCCATCGTCGAACGACGGGTCACCCGCCTGTCGTACATCGACCGCCGCGACGAGCCCACGGAGCGGGTCGTCGAGCCCATGGCGGTGGTAGGGCGCGTGCCCAACTGGTACCTGGTGGCGTGGTGCCAGCTCCGCAACGAAGTTCGGTCCTTCCGGCTCGACCGGGTGCAGTCGGCCACCCTCGAGGACGAGCTCGCACCACATCGGGAAGGCGTCGAGGAGAGACGGCCACCGGGCTTCGTCATCCGGACGCCGAGCTTCGACTGATCGTCTCGACCGAACATTCGGCCGATTCCCTCGAAACCCCGACAGGACGTTGTCGCCGGCCGGGCGCACCCTGCAGCCATGACTACGAACACGGCAACCACCACCACCCCGCAGGTCACCTGGTTCGAGGTGCACACGCCCAACCCGAGCGAGGCCACCGAGTTCTACGGAGGGCTCTTCGGCTGGACCTTCACCGACGAGGCCGGCGGGGCCTACTTCGACATCCATCAGACCGACGACCAAGCCATCGGCGGCGGCGTGGCCAACACCGGTGGCCAGTGGCCCGCTCATGTGATCCCCTGCGTCCAGGTGCCCGACGTCGCCGCCGTCTGCACCCGGGCCGCCGACCTGGGCGGCAAGGTGCTCACCGAGCCGAACGAGACGCCGACCGGCGTCCGGTTCGCCTACCTGGCCGACCGCGACGGAAGTGCCTTCGGCGTGTGGTGCCCGCCCGCCGAGGCGTAGCTCGCGTCGCCCGGTTGTCAGACTGGCGGCGGTATGGAGCTACTGGCCAGCGGGCGCGACTGCGACATCTTCGACCTGGGTGACGGCACCGTCCTCCGCCGCCAACGCGATGGCCGATCGTTGGCGGCGGAGGCAGCCGTGCTCCGGCACGTGGCGGGGCACGGGTTCCCGTGCCCCGCACTGCACCGCGTCGACGGGCCGGACATGGTGCTGGACCTCGTAGAGGGGCCGACGATGACGCAGGACGTCCTGGCCGACCCGTCGGACGAGCGGGCACGAGCCGCGGGCGTGCTGTCGCCGGCCAGGGAGCTGCTCGACGCGTTCCTCGACAGCGCGGGACGAGATGACGCCCGAGGCGCGCTTCCAGAGGCAGTGACCCGGCGGTTGGCCGACGGCAACGCGACCGATGAGGAGCGAGCCGCCGTCAGGTCGCTGCTGGCCCGGGAGCACGGCCCTTGACGGCGCACGCGCAGTCGGCGGACCACAGCATCCTCGCCACCCTGTTGGCGCTGGACCGCTCGTCGGTGTGGGACTTCGACGGCGGGGTGACGCTCGGCTTCGACGCCGGGCATCCCCAGGGCATGGTGCTGGTGGACGGCACCTGGTGGATCTCGACGGTCGACATCCCGGCCAAGGCCGGCTGGCTGCTCGCCGTGGATGCCGGCGGCCGGCTGCTCGATCGCTGGCCGTGCGGCGAAGGCCGCCGCTACCACCCAGGCGGCATCCACGGCGATGCGAACGGCCTCTGGCTGGCCGTCGCCGAGTACCGGCCGCACTCGTCCACCGACGTCTTCCACTGCGTACCGGGACGCGCTCCCGTGCACCGCTTCCACCACGGCGACCACCTCGGGGCCATCGCCGCCGCCGGGGACGGTCCGCTCGTCGCGTGGACCTGGGGCTCGCGGGAGCTGCTGAGGCTGGACACCGACGGCCCCGTGGTCGCTCGCCGGCGGAACCCCTCGCACTTCGTGGACTATCAGGACCTGCACGTGCTCAGCACCGGCCACGCCGTCTGCTCGGGCATCGGCACCCGCTTGTCCAAGGGCGGACGACGGCTCGGCGGCCTGGGCGTGCTCCGCCTCGAGGACCTCACCTGGGAGACCGAGGTCCCCTTCCCCGGCTACTCCCCGACCACCGACCTCGCCGCCACCGCCAACCCGCTCCACCTCGAGGTGGTCGACGGTCGCCTCCGGCTGCACCTTCTCCCCGACGGAGGCGCGGGGACGATCCTGACCTGGTCCATCCCCATCACCGGGTGACGCCTCGGCAAGCGTCGTCGGCGGCGTAGATTGCGCCGCAACTCGGTTGGGGGGATCGTGGCCTGGGAGCAGGAGCGGCAGGAGCTCGAGCGCCGTCTGGAGATGGCGCTCGACATGGGTGGGCCCGAGGGCGTGGCCCGCCAGCACGGCCGTGGCCGGCTGACGGTGCGCGAGCGCCTCGACCTCCTGGTCGACGACGGTTCGTTCCGGGAGTTCGGTGCCCTGATGGGACGAGGGACCTACGAGGACGGGCGGCTGACCTCGTTCACCCCGAAGGCGAGGGTGGACGGGATGGGCACGGTCGACGGCCGCCGCGTCGTCGTCACCGGCACCGACTTCACGGTGCGCGGCGGCTCCGGTGGTGGCAGCACCGGCGGCCTCGGCGCGGAGCTGCGGGCGGACGAACGAGCGCTGGCGTGGCGCGTCCCGTACGTCCGCCTGCTGGACGCCGCCGGCGGCAGCGTGCGCAGCTTCGAGAGCCTCGGACGCACCTACCTTCCCGACGGCAACATCTGGTCCGCCAACGACGTCGCCCTGCTCGACGTCGTCCCCGTGGTGTCCGCGGTGATGGGCTCGGTTGCCGGCCTCCCTGCGGTGCAGGCGTGCCTGGCCCACTGGAACGTGATGGTGCGGGGGACGTCCGAGCTGTTCCCAGGAGGCCCTCCGGTGGTGAAGGCGTCGCTCGGCTACGAGATCACGAAGGAGGACCTGGGCGGGTCGCAGATCCACGGCCGCCAGAGCGGTGTGATCGACAACGTGGCCGACGACGAGGAAGAGGCGCTCGACATGGTTCGCCGGTTCCTCTCCTACCTCCCGTCGAGCGTCGACGAGATGGCACCCCTGGCCGAGGCCGAGCCGCCCGCCCGGGCGGCGGAGTCCTTGCGGGACATCGTGCCGGAGAACCCCAGGCAGCCCTTCGACGCGCACCACCTGCTCGAGGCGGTGGTGGACGCCGACTCCTTCTTCGAGATCGCACCCGGCTACGGGGCCTCGCGCATCACCGGCTTCGCCCGGGTCGACGGGTTCCCCGTGGGCGTGATGGCCAACAACCCCATGGTGCTCGGCGGGTCCACCGACGTGGCCGCGGGCGAGAAGGTCATCCGCCTGATCGAGCTCTGTGACACGTTCCACCTGCCGCTGGTGTCCTTCGCCGACGAACCCGGCTTCATGGTGGGGATCGAGTCGGAGAAGCAGGGCATCGAACGAGCGGGGGCCCGCCTGGTGTGGACGACGTGCCGCAGCCGCATGCCGTGGATCACCTTCGTGGTACGGCGGCTGTACGGAGTCGGGGGCCAGTGCCACCACCGGCCGTCGGGGATGTTCCGCAGGTATGCGTGGCCCTCGGCCCGATGGGGCTCGATGCACATCGCGGGCGGTGCGGCGGCCGCCTTCCGCCGCGAGATCGAGGCGGCCGACGATCCCGCCGCCAAGGAGGCGGAGATCGAGGCCAGGTTGCAGGCCCTGTCCTCACCGTTCCTCACGGCCGAGGCCACCGGGCAGGACATCATCGACCCGGCCGACACCCGCCGGCTGCTCGGCGAGTTCCTGGAGGACGCCCAGCGCATCCTCTACACCCAGCTCGGCCCACCGACCCTTCCGTTCAGGCCATGAGCCTCGCCGGGGTGCGGGTGGTGGAGGTGGCCGGCTCCGTGGCCGGTGCGTGGGCCGGCAAGCTCTTCTCCGGCCTCGGCGCGGACGTCACCAAGCTCGTGCCCGCGTCGGGCGACCTGCTCCACGAGCTCGGGAGCCCGTGGCGAGACGGTTCCACCATGTCGGCCTACCTCGACACCGCCAAGCGGGTGGTGCGCGAACCCGGGGCCGACCTGGCCGAGCTGGTGGCGAGCGCTGATGTGGTCATCGAGAGCTCGGCGCCCGACCCGCTCCGTCGTCGGGCCGAGGGCATGGGGGGTTCCGGGCTGATCCAGGTGCTCATCTCACCGTTCGGCCTGAGCGGTCCGCACGCGACCTACCGCTCGACGTCGCTCACCGACGAGGCGTGGTCGGGCCACGCCCTGCTCAGCGGCCACCCCGATCGTGAGCCGCTGGCCGGGCCCGGGCATCAGTCGGACTACGCCGCGGGAACGCTGGGCTTCATCGGCGCCATGGCCGCCCTCTTCGACCGCCGACGCACCGGTCTCGGCCAGTCCGTCGAGGTCAGCTCCATCGAGGCCATGGTGGCCCTGCACCAGTTCACGTTCGTCAAGTACACGCACGGCGGCCAGGTGCTGCGACGGCTCGGCAACCGCTATGCCGGGCCCGGACACCCCATCGGCGGCTACGAGTGCGCCGACGGATGGGTGTCCATCTCCGCCCCCACGGCGGCCATGGCCCGGGCCGTGCTCCACGCCACCGGCAACGCCGACCTCCTCGAAGGTGCCACCGCCGCCGAGCTCATGGTCGACGGCATCGAGATCGACGCCCGGGTGCGGCCCTGGATGCGGGAGCGAACCGTCGACGACGTCGTGCGCATCCTCCAGGCGGCGCGGGTGCCGATTGCGCCGAACCTCACCATGCTGCAGCTGTTGGAGGACGAGCACTTCGCCGCCCGTGACCTCTGGTCCGACGTCGACGGCCTCCGCCATCCCGGCCCGCCGTTCCGCATCGGCCGGCAGCCGTGGAGGCTCGAGTCGCCCGACGCCCCCGTCGCCTCGGCGGCGCCTTCGCCCGTAGAGGAAGCGCCGTCGGACGTTCCGCCGCTCTCCGGCGTGCGGGTGCTCGACCTCACCAAGGTATGGGCCGGACCGCTGGCGGCGCGGACGCTGGCCGAGCTCGGGGCCGACGTGGTGATGGTGGAGGCGCCCATGGCCCGAGGGCCCAAGAACATGCCTGCCGCCCTGGCCCGGTCGATGGCGCTCTTCCCCGACAACGAGCCGGGCGAGCGACCGTGGAACCGCAACGGCTTCCAGAACGAGTACGCCCGCAACAAGCGCTCGGTGACGCTCGACCTCACCGGTGACGCCGGCCGCAGGGTGCTCGAGCAGCTCGTCACCAAGGCCGACGTGCTCATGGAGAACTACAGCGCCCGGGTCATGCCCGGATTCGGGCTCGACGAGCACCGGCTGGGCCAGCTCAACCCGTCCCTCGTCTACGTCACCATGCCCGGATACGGCCGCACCGGCCCGTGCCGCGACTGGCTGGCCTACGGCAACGTCATCGACGGGCACGGCGGCATGACGAGCCTCACCGGCTACGCCGGCGAGCGGCCCTGGAAGTCGGGGGTGGCGTGGCCCGACGCCGTGGCCGGGCTCCATGCCGCGGCCGCGACGCTCGTCGCCCTCTGGACTCGCGGGGACGACCCGGGCCGGCGCGGGGACACGATCGAGGTCGCCCAGGTGGAGACGGTGATCGCCACCCTCGGCCACGAGCTGCTCGAAGCCCAGGTGCGGGGCGAGGACCGAGCACCGCGCGGCAACCGCCATCCGCTCCACGCCCCCCAAGGCGTCTACCCCGCCTCGGGCCACGACCGCTGGGTGGCGGTCAGCGTCCTGGACGACGCGGGGTGGCGAGCGCTGTGCGACCTCGCCGGGTTCGGGGCCGACGTGCGCGCCCTGTCCGTCGACGAGCGGCGGAGTCGCCACGACGAGCTCGACGGGCTGCTCGGAGCGTTCTGTGCCACCGGGGAACCCGGTGACCTGACGGCGATCCTGCAGGGCCGCGGCGTTGCCGCGGCGCCGCTGCTCGATGCACCCGGGGTGCTCGACGATCCGCACCTGAAGGCCCGTGAGTTCTTCGTCGCCGTTCATCACCCCGACGCCGGCACGCACCTGTGCAACCGCTCCCCGGTACGCCTGTCGCGGACCTCGGTGCTGGGGCCGGTGCGGGCCCCGTTGTTGGGCGAGCACTCGAAGGAGGTGCTCGTCGGTGAGGGGATCGTGACGACCACCCAGCTGGACGAGCTCGTCCGAGCCGCCGTGGTCGTCACGGCTCCCCCCAAGTAGAGGACACCGCCGCCGGCAGCTACATCGGGGGCTCTGGCGTCCTCGTCGACTCGTTGGCGATCAGCACCTCGTCGGTAGCCCGGGCTTCCTCGGCCTCGATGGCCTCCTCGACCGCCACCGGCGTGGTTGCCGGTGCCGGTCGGACCGGGGGGAGGGGCTGCGTGCTGGCCCGGTTCTTGCGGACGGTGTCGGCGCCCTCGCGCGCGCCCTTCAAGGCACCGGCGGCGACGACGCCGAACGCGGCCGCGAACGCTCCGGCGGCCTTGGCCGCCTTGGAGAAGCCGGCCTTGCCCTTGTCGCCCCGGCTGGCCGCGGCGGCCTCCACGCCTGGGCTGGTCGGCGCCCCACCGGCGTTCACAGTCCCACGCCAGCCGCCGGTGTCGTAGCCGCGGCTCTCCACCAGCTTCTTGAACCGCTCGAGGTCGGCCTCCACCTGCTTCTCGACGATGTTCAGCTTGTCGCCGACCGCCTCGACCAGGCCTTCGGGCTCGTATTCGAGCGACAGCGTGACCGAGGTCCGGTTCACGCCGGCCTCGGAGAAGTACACGACCCCGGCGTTGGTGGCGCCCTCGGTGGCCGCCCAGGCGATCTTCGTGTCGGGCACCTGCTCGAGCACCTCGGCGTCCCACTGGCGCTTGACACCGGCGATCTCCGCCACCCAGTGCAGGCGGCGGTCGCCCATCTGCTTCACCTCGGAGACACCGCCCATGAACTGCGGGAACTCCTCGAACTGCGTCCACTGGTTGTAGGCGACGCGCACGGGCACATCCACCAGCAGCGTCTTCTCGACCTTCGTCGTCATGTTCTGTTCCTCCTGAGGGGGTCACGAACCGAGGGACCTTGCTACCCCCTTCGACGCCATTCGGAACGGTCGGGCGCAGCGAGAGCCGCGGGAGGGGTGGAGCCGTACGATCGCGCTCCGTGAGCAAGGACGAACCCGTCGAGTCACGTGCAGGCGTCGAGCTGACCAACCTCGACCAACCCCTCTTCGACGGCGCCGACGCGACGAAGCGGCACCTGGTCGACTACGTCGAGGCGATGAGCGACCGGCTCCTGCCGGTGCTGGCGGGCCGGGCGCTGTCCGTGATCCGGGTGCGAGCCGGCCAGAAGCCGTTCATGCAGAAGAACCTGCCGAAGTACACCCCGGAGTGGGTGCCACGCACGACCGTGTGGGCCGAGGCATCGAAGCGCGACGTCACCTACGCGCTCTGCGACGACCTCCGGACGCTGCTCTGGTTCGCCAACCAGCGCGCCGTGGAGTACCACCCGGCCCTCGTGCGCACCGGCGAGGCGTCGGTCAGCCACATGGTGCTCGACCTGGACCCCCCGGCCGACGGCCCCTTCGCCGACGTCGTGCGGGTGGCCCGCCTCGTGCGCCAGGCCCTCGATGACGTCGGCCTGGCCGGTGCGTTGAAGACCAGCGGATCGAAGGGCCTGCACATCTATGTGCCGCTCGCGGCGGGCACGTCCGTCGAAGCGGCCGCCGGGGCCACACGAGCGGTCGCAGTGCGGGCCGAGCGGCTCGACCCGGGCATCGCGACCACCGCCTTCGTGCGAGCCGACCGCGGCGGGAAGGTGTTCGTCGACTCCACCCGCTCGGCCGGAGCCACGGTCGTCGCGACCTACAGCCCGCGGATACGGCCGGGCACGCCGGTGTCCTTCCCGGTGGCGTGGGACGACATCGACCGCGTGCAGCCCGGGGACTTCACCCTCCGCACCGCCGTCGACATCCTCGGCGAACGGGACCCGTGGGCCGAAGCCATGCCCCAGCCACAGGAGCTGCCGGCCGAGCTCGTGGAGGAGGGTGGCAGCATCCCCGTCGCCCGGGTGCAGGCCATGCACGAGGGCAAGCGCCGCGCGAGAGGCAAGTGAGCCCAGGTCGACCTTCGGATCAGTGGGCGAGCTCGCGGAACGGCACGGCCGAGTGCACCCGGTTGCGTCCGGCCGCCTTGGCGGCGTAGAGAGCCGCATCGGCCGCGGCCAGAACACCCTCGCTGGACACGGTGTCGCCGGGCTGGGACGCGGCGATCCCGACGCTCATGGTGACGATGCCGCTCGGGCTGGCCGAGTGGACGATGGAGAGCTGCTCCACCGCTGCACGGATGCGCTCGCCCACGATGGCGGCGGTGGCCGGCGTCTGGTCGGGGAGCAGCAACAGGAACTCCTCGCCGCCGTACCGGTAGGCGATGTCACCCCCTCGTGTCTGGTCCCGGAAGACGGAGCCGAGCGCTCGCAGGACCTCGTCGCCCGCCTGGTGGCCGTAGGTGTCGTTGTAGGCCTTGAAGCTGTCCAGGTCGCACATGGCCAGGCAGTAGCCCGAGCCGGAGCGCTGACTCCGGGCGTGCACACCTCGGAGATCGTCACCCAACGTCATGCGGTTCCGGAGTCGCGTCAAGGCGTCGGTGTGGGCGAGCCGGCTGAGCTCGGTCCGGAACTGGGTCAGGTCGGCGTGGAGCGTGGTCACCCGCTGCGCGGCGATCAGCCTCATCCGAAGGTCGAGGGGGTCCAGCGGCTTGGTGAGGTAGTCGTCGGCGCCGGCCTCCATCCCCATGAGCATGTCGGACCGATCGGCCAGCGCAGTGGCCAGGATGATGTACGTGTGGCTGTCCGCCGCCGGCCGGGTGCGGATGCGGCGGCACAGCTCCAAGCCGTCCATGCCGGGCATCATGCGATCGGTGATGAGCACGTCCGGCACGAGCCGCTGGTACATCTCCCAGGCCTCGTCCCCGTCTGCGGCAGCCGTGCACTCGTGCCCGAGCGCCTCGACCTCGCTCTGCAGCATGATCCGGGAGACGAGGTCGTCGTCCGCCACCAGCGCACGCACGTCACACGCTCCCGACGGCGGCACGCAGCCCGGTGGTCACCAGATCCAGCTCCGCTTCCAGCCGGCGGAGGAGCTCGGCCGCCTCGGGGAGGTCGTGGTCTCCACCGAGGGCTTCGAGGTCACCGCACAGGGCCGCCATGCCGGTCGCGCCCAGGTTGGCGGCGGAGCCGCGGAGGCGGTGCGCCCCCTTCTGCAGCGCCGGTGCGTCCTCCTGCTCGATGGCGTCGTGCAGCACCGCCATGCTCGAGGGCGCCTCGGACAGGAACGCATCCACCAGTCGCCCCAGCAGTGACCCGTCCGGAGGGCCCATGCCCCGCAGCACCCCGAGGCGGCTCTCGTCGACCGCGCCGCCAGCAGGCACCGAGCCATCCATCACCGCGGGCGGGTCGGGTTGCGCGTCCTCATCACCGACCCAGTGGCGCAGGGCGTCACCCACGGCCTCCGGCGTCACCGGCTTCGAGATGTAGTCGTCCATCCCCGACGCCAGGCACTCCTCCCGGGCACCGTCGACGACCCCGGCGGTCATGGCGATGATCGGCGTGCGGCGGCCCGTGCCCTCGATGCGGCGGATCTCGGCGGTGGCCTCGAACCCGTCCATCTCCGGCATCTGGCAGTCCATGAGCACGGCGGCATAGCTGCGCTTGGCCATGGCCTCGAGCGCTTCGACGCCGTTGACGGCCACGTCGGCCTGGTACCGCAGGTGCTCGAGGATGCCCAAGGCGACCATCTGGTTGGTCTTGTTGTCCTCCACCACGAGGATGCGCTCCCGATGTCCTTGGGCGACGACTACGGGGTTCGATGCGACACGGGGCTCAGGGGCGGGCGCGGTGACCCGCATCAGCGAGTCGTACAGGTCGGCCTGACGCACCGGCTTGGTCAGGGAGCAGCTGATCCCGACCTCCGCCGTGCTTCCTGGCTCGATGAGGTCGACGGACGTCACCAGCACGAGCTTCGTGCCAGCCAGGCGCGCGTCCTCACCGATGTGGCGGGCGAGCTCGATGCCGTCCATGTCCGGCATGCACATGTCCAGCAACGCGATCTTGTACGGCTCCCCGTCTCCGACGGCCCGGCGCATCACCTCGAGCGCCGCCGGCGCGTTGTCGATGACATCGGGCCGCATGTCCCACGCGGAGAGCTGGTCGTGCAGCACCAGGCGGTTCGTCGCGTTGTCGTCGACGATCAGCACCCGCATGCCCTCCAGGAGGTGGTGGAACGGGCGGGGTGCGGCCTCGGCACCGACCTGGCGCTCCATCGGGAGGGTGAACCAGAACGTGCTTCCCTCTTGCGGGCGGCTGTCGACGCCGAGCTCCCCGCCCATGGCGGCCACGAGCTGCACGCAGATGGCGAGCCCGAGCCCGGTGCCGCCGTAGCGGCGAGTGGTGGAGGCGTCGGCCTGCGAGAACGGCTCGAAGAGGCGCGCCTTGTCCTCCTCCTCGATGCCGATGCCGGTGTCGCTGACCTCGAAGCGGATCACGGCGGTGGCGTCGGAGGCCTCGAGGAGACGGGCACGCACGATCACCTCACCAGTAGCGGTGAACTTGATGGCGTTGGACACCAGGTTGATGAGGACCTGACGGAGACGGCCCGCGTCGCCCCGCAGGGCGGTGGGCACTCCCGGGAGGCAGTAGGCGACGAGCTCGAGGCCCTTCCCTCCGGCAGACTGTGCGAGCAGCTCGCCCGCGCCCTCGACCACCGGCACCAGGTCGAAGTCCACCACCTCGAGGTCGAGCCGACCGGCCTCGATCTTCGAGAAGTCGAGCACGTCGTTGATGAGCGCCAGCAGGGCCTCCCCCGCGCCCTGCACTCCTTCTGCGTACTGGCGCTGGCGCTCGTCCAGCTCGGTGTGCAACAGCAGCCGGGTGAGCCCGATCACCCCGTTCATCGGGGTGCGGATCTCGTGGCTCATGGTGGCGAGGAACTCCGACTTGAGCCGCGAGGCGGCCAGGGCGTCGTCGCGCGCCGCCGCCAGCTCGACCTGGCTCCGGCGAAGATCGGTGATGTCGCGGGCGATGGTGGCGCCGCCGATGATGTGATCACCGGCGTCGCGAACCGCCGACAGGGTGATGCCCACCTCGACCAGCGAGCCGTCCTTCCGCACCCGCTCGCTCTCGAAGCTGGGCACATCCTCGCCTTGCAGCGCCCGGTGGAAGATCGCCAGCTCCTCGCAGACAGTGCCTGCTCGGAACAGCTTCGTGAGCGGTTGTCCGATCATCTCTTCGGACGCGTACCCGTACAGCGCGGTGGCACCCGCGTTCCAGCTGGTGACCTCCATGTCGGTGTTCCAGCCGACGATGGCGTCCGAGGAGGACTCGACGATGAGGGCCAGGCGGGACAGCTGCTTCTGCACGGCCTGGTACGCGGCGACGTCGACCATGAGGTCCGAGACGCGGGAGAGCACCAGCAGGAAGATGATCGACGTACCGACGACGACGAGCGGAACGTTGACGTCTGCGCCGCGCTGGTCCTGTACGAGGAGGATCACCGGACCGACGAGCGTGGCCACTGCCAGCACCGGCAGCCGGCGCCGCAGGGTTGCCTGCCGGCGGACCGAGCTCACCTCGGTCAGCTGGCGCATCGACGGATGCAGGGCACTGGCGCCCAGCAGCACGAACACGAGCGGCCAACCCGTGAAGAGGACGGTGCCGTACTCGAACGTGCCCCGCAGCACCACCTCGGCATAGCTGATGTCCGCCGCGAACTGAACGAACACCCCGGCCAGCAGCAGCCAGAACGACAGCCCCCGCCGGCCGCCGCCCACGACCAGCCGGACGAGCAGGGCGGCGAGGAGCAGGTCGATCAACGGGTAGGAGATCGTGAACGCCTTGGCCAGCAACGTCAGGCCGGAGATGTCGAAGGTCCGTTCGATCTGGAAGACCCACAAGGCGATGGTGCAACCGATGGCGATGATCGCCGCGTCGACGAGGTCAGCGCGGTCGTGGGACCGTGAGCGGACCTTGATGAGCACGACGACGGCCGCAGCCATCATCAGGTACGAGGTGACGAAGAGCGGATCGGCCAATGACGGGAACGCGAGCGCCTCCTGGCGGGCGATGGGGACGTAGTACCAGAGGACGTTCGCCGGGAAGTACACGAGCTGGCTGGCGAGGAGCACCTTCCAGACCAGTGGTTTCTGCGGTCGGTTCACCCGCAGCCCCACGACGAGAGCCGCGATGGATGCCACCTGGATGCCGATGTAGAGGTACGCCTGACCCACGCCGCCTCGAGGCAGCATGAGGTAGAGGACGATGGCCGAGAGACCGCAAGCGATGAAGATCCTGGAGAACCACGCCGAGAGCACGCGGCCCTCTATCGAAGAGGACACACGGAGGTCATCGGCACAAAGCGGGGCCGGCAGGAGCCCCGGGGCCGTTCTGGCGCTGTACGACCGGAAACCCGTTGACACCTGACGGGCGAGGCCCCACCCTGCAGGTCCCCCGAAGGAGGACAGAAGCTCTTCACCACCACCGACCGCTCCGAGCACGAGCGGCGACGGTCGTTGTGGTCACAGGGAGTCGGTGGGACACTTGCCGGATGGTCGCGCTCCGTAGTGATGCTCAGGTCACCAGTCGCCATCTCGCTACTGACGAGCAGGGCAGCGGGCTCCGAGCCACGTGGCGCCCGAACCTCGGGTTCGTGAACCTCAGCCTCTGGAGCGGGCAGCGGTGCACCTCGACCTTCCACCTCACGCCCGTGGAGGCGGGGAAGCTCGTGGGCTTCCTCGCCTCCAGCTTGGCTTCGGCGGCACCCGAGCGTCGCGTGAACCCGCTCTCTGCCGTTCCCCCGTCGGGGCCCCCGGCATCGACGTTGGCCACCGCCCGCCCCGGGGAAGCCGTTCGCCGGCGCGTGGCAGACGAGCTGGAGCGGCTAGCCCACCGCCTTCGGCCCTGAGGCCGGCCTCGCCGGCCACCGCGCTCACTCCTGGGCGAGGGCGACCAGCTTGAGCACGGTGTTCCAGTTCCGGGACGTGCCCAGAGCCGGCGGCCTGGCCTTGCGACCGGCCTTCTCCAGCGCGATGGGCAGCTTCGCCCGGCCCATCCCCCCGGGCAGGTGCATGTAGAGATCACGGCCCAGAAGCGCGCAGGAATCGGGCCTGAAGGCGTCCAGATCGAGCCCGTCCAGCGTGTCACTCGGGGGCTCCTCGGCGAAGAAGACGACGTGGAGCTGGGTGCCGCCCGCGTCGGGGTACGGGTTGCGGGCCACCGTCTCCTCCAGCTCGGCTCCCGTGCGCAGCACGACCGGCACCGAGAAGCCGGCCACGTCGGAGATCACGCCTTCGAGCCAGGCCTGGAGGCCGTCCGGCCTCGGATCCGGCGGCCGCAGCACGACGTTGCCGCTCTGGACGTAGGTGACGACATCGGTGCAGCCGGCCTGCTCCAGGCCGGCGCGCAGGGCCGCCATCGAGAGCTTCCGCGCCCCGACGTTCACAGCGCGGAGCAGCACGACCTCGAGCGTCATGGCCCCGGCCTCAGGCGGAGCAGGTGTCGAGCGGGCTGCCGGCCCGGCCCTCGACGTCGGCCGGCTCGAAGCGCTGGCGGAAGGTGAAGGCCGTCGGCGTGGGGCCGTGGGCCCGGAGGTGCTCCAGCCGGAGCAGCGCCTCCTCGACGGTCGGGATGGTCCCTTCGGGGGTCCACCACAGGCACAGGATGGGCAGGCTCGGCGCCTCGAAGAACTCCCGCCGGCGGCGGAGGAAGTCGACGTGCCCGGATCGGTACGTGAAGTCGGCGAGGGCGTCGACGGACTCCCACACGGTGAGGTTGAGGATCTCCAGGTCATCGTCGAAGGCCTTGATCCCGGTGGCGTCGCCGTTGTCGTCCTGCAGACGCCACACGTAGCCGGGGCTCACCTCGGCCAGTGCGTTCACGGCCTCGAGGTTGTTGCGGAAGTCGTCGATGAGGGGATCGTCGATCGGGGCCCGGAGGCGGCCGACGTTCAGCTGGGCCAGGTGCATGCCCGCATCCTGCACCGCATGGCCCCGGGCGCGCTCAGCGGTGTTCGGGGTTGTCGTCGTCGGGTCGCCACCCGGCATCCCACTCGGCGCGCTGGTTGCCGTACGCCGGGATGCCTCCGGCATCGCGCAGCATCCGGGCCAGATGGAGCAGGTTCCACGTCATGAACGTGACGTTGCGGTTGGTGAAGTCGTTCTCCGGCCCACCGGAACCCTCGTCGAGATACGACGGGCCCGGCCCGACCTCGCCGATCCACGCCGCGTCCGCCTGTGGAGGGATGGTGTACCCGAGATGCTGCAGCGAGTACAGGATGTTCATGGCGCAGTGCTTGGCGCCGTCCTCGTTCCCGGTCACGACGCAGCCGGCAACGCGGCCGTAGTACTTGTACTGCCCGGCCTCGTTCAGCTCCGCCGAGTTTCCGTAGAGCCGTTCGATCACCCGGGTGCACACCGAGCTCTTGTCACCCAGCCAGATCGGCGTGCCCAGGAGGAGGATGTCGGCGGCCATGACCCGCTCCACGAGCGCGGGCCAGTCGTCCGTCGCGAACCCGTGCTCCCGCATGTCGGGGTACACCCCGGGCGGAAGGTCGTGGTCGACGGCCCGCACGACGTCGACGACAACGCCGTTGGCCCGCAGGATGGCGATCGAGCGGTCCAGGAGGCCCTGGGTGTGGGACTGCCCGGGCGACGGCTTCAGGGTGCAGTTGATGACGATCGCCCGCAGGTCGCTGTACATCGCCCTCCTCAGGATGAGGATCCACGGTACGCCGTGGCGGTACTGTCCGTTTCGTGGCCCCTCGTGTCGCCGCGATCTGGCGCTATCCCGTGAAGTCGATGCTCGGCGAGCGCCTCACCGAGTGCGAGGTCGGTCCCGCCGGACTCTCCGGTGATCGGGCGTACGCGTTGATCGACCTGGAGGACGGGAAGGTGGCCAGCGCGAAGAGCCCGCACAAGTGGGCGGCGCTGCTCTCCTGCCGGGCCTCTCTCATGGAGGGCTCCGAGGCGGCACCGATCGCGCAGATCTCGCTCCCCGACGGGTCCCAGGTCCGCAGCGATGACCCCGACATCGACGACGTCCTGTCGAAGGTCTGTGGTCGACCTGTCCACCTCGCCTCCTCGGCCCCTGATGGCGGGGCCTTCGAGGAGGTGTGGCCGGACATCGACGGCCTGGCCCCGCAACAGGTGATCGACGGCACGAACATCGGCACCGACCCGGACGGCGAGAAGATCAGCCGGTTCCCTCTTGGGTCAGCGGCGCCGGCCGGCACCTTCTTCGACCTGTCGGTGCTCCACCTGATGACGATGGAGACCCTGGTCCACCTGCAGAGCCTGGCCCCCGGTGCCAGCTTCGACGTCCGCCGCTACCGGCCAAACGTGCTCGTGCAGACCGATTCCGAGCCGGGCTTCGTGGAGAACGAGTGGGTCGACAGCACTGTCCGACTCGGCGACACCGTGGAGGTGTCGATCACCCTGCCGACGATGCGGTGCGTGATGACCACCCTCGCCCAGGAGGATCTGCCGCAGGACCGGGAGACGCTGCGCACCATCGCCTCGGCCAACCGGCTCAAGATCAAGGGCATGGGCACCTGGGCGTGCGCGGGGGTCTACGGCGACGTCGCCCAGCCGGGTGTCGTCCGTGTGGGTGACGCCGTGGCCCTTCCCTAGCTCCATCGAGGGTCTTCCCGGAGAGCTGTCGAGAACGGCGGGACCGCTCCGACGAAGGGATCGTGCGGCCGACGCGGCCGCACGATCCTCAGGAGGAGCGCAACATGACAAAGGTGACAGCACAGATGTCCGTCTCGCTCGACGGCTTCTACGCAGGTCCCATGGACCCGCGAGACCCGAAGGACATGGCCGGCTGGATGGCCGGACCCGAGGCGCCCGGGTTCTTTCGGGTCACTCGGTGGGTGGTGGACGCCATGTCGTGGCGCGAACGACTCGGCTTCGCCGGCGGCGAGCGGTCGATCAGCTCCGAGATCGTCGAGGAGACCTTCGCCGCTGCGGGCGCCTACGTGATGGGGCGCCGCATGTTCGACGGTGGGGAGGTGCCCTGGGGTGATGACCCGCCCTTCCGGGCCCCGGTCTTCGTCGTCACCCACCGCCCTCGCGAGGTGGTGCCTCGCGAGGGCGGGACGTCGTTCACCTTCGTCACCGAGGGCGTCGAGCGAGCCGTCGAGCTGGCCCGAGCGGCCGCTGGTGACAAGGACGTCGCCATCGCCGGTGGCGGCACGCTGCTGCGGGCCGCACTCGCGGCCGGGCTCGTCGAGCAGCTGGAGCTGCACATCGTCCCGGTGCTCCTGGGCTCAGGCCTGCGGCTCTTCGACGAGAGCCTCGGCCTGGCAGATGACGAGGGCATCGAGCTCACCCCCACGCGGGTCGTGGAGACCCCCGAGGTGACCCACATCCGCTATGCCGTGTGCGGACGGTCGCATCTCGCACTGGACGACCGCGGACGCAACGGGGAGGCTTCCAAGTGAAGTACATGCTGCTGATCTACGGGAACGAAGAGAGCTGGGCATCGATCCCCAGGGAGGAGTTCGGTCGGCTCGTCGCCGAGACGGATGCGCTCAACCAGGCACTGTTCGAGTCCGGTGAGCTGGTCGGTGCGTACGGCGTGGCCGACCAGGTCAACGCCAAGATGGTGCGGGTCCGCGACGGCGACCCGCTCGTCACGGACGGCCCGTACGTGGAGGCGAAGGAGTACCTCGGCAGCTTCACCATCCTGGACTGCGAGAGCCTCGAGCGGGCGCTGGAGGTCGCGGCCCTGAACCCCTTCTCCCGCTACGGCGGCATCGAGGTGCGGCCGCTGATGCACGAAGCCGACGTGAGCATGTGACGTCCGAAGCGCCCGACTGGCACGCCGTCCGGCGGAGCGCGCCTCTGGTGCTCGCCGGGCTGGTGCGGCGCTACGGGCACTTCGACGCCTGTGAGGACGCGGTGCAGGAGGCCCTCGTGGCGGCGTCGGCGGGTTGGCCGGTCGACGGGTGGCCGGCCAACCCGGCGGCGTGGCTGACCACCGTCGCCGCCCGGCGCCTCGTCGACCAGCTGCGCAGCGACGAGTCCCGCCGCCGCCGGGAATCGGCCGACTTCGCCCGGACGACGGCCTTGGCGGCAGAGGCGACGTCAGGTGACGACGACACCGTCACCCTGCTGTTCCTCTGCTGCCACCCCGCACTCAAGCGGCCTCTGCAGGTGGCCCTCACGCTCCGGGCCGTCGGCGGCCTGACCACGGCCGAGATCGCTCGGGCGTTCCTCGTGCCCGAGGCCACCATGGCCCAGCGCATCAGCCGGGCCAAGCAACGGGTGAGAGAAGCGGGCGCCGCGTTCGTCATGCCGGACGAGCCCGAGCACCAGGAGCGGCTGCGGGCGGTGCTCGCCGTGCTCTACCTGATGTTCAACGAGGGCTACACGGCGAGCTCGGGGGCGGAGCTGACGCGGACCGAGCTCACCGACGAAGCCATCCGCATCATGCGGATCGTCCATCGCACGCTGCCCCGTGACGGTGAGGTGACCGGCCTGCTCGCACTCATGCTCCTGACGGATGCCCGCCGTCGGGGCCGCACCGCTCCTGACGGCAGCCTCATCCCCCTGGCCGAGCAGGACCGCTCGCTCTGGGACGGCGCCGCCATCGCCGAAGGGGTGGCGTTGATCACCGGCGCCCTCCGAGCCGCACCGCTGGGGCCCTACCAGCTGCAGGCCGCGATCGCCGCAGTCCACGACGAGGCGGCGAGCCGGGAGGACACCGACTGGCGCCAGATCGTCGCCCTCTACGAGCTCCTCGAACGCCTGGCACCCAACCCCGTGGTGACGCTGAACCGAGCCGTGGCCGTCGCCATGGTGGACGGCCCAGAGGCGGGGCTCACCGTGCTGGAGACCTGCGCGGCGGATCGGCGGGTGCTCGGCTCACACCGGGTGCTGTCCGTCCGGGCCCACCTGCTGGAGCTGGCGGGCGACGCCGCCACGGCCCGGGTGGCGTACGAGGAAGCGGCTCGGCGGACGACCAGCGTCCCCGAACGACGTCACCTCCTCGATCGGGCGAGGCGACTCTCGCCGTGAAAGGTGAGGTGACCGTCCGGGCGGGGCATCAAGCGTGGCTGGCGTCGGGCGGCCCGTCCTGGGACCCCAGCAGTGGCTGGTAGGCGGCGCGGTAGCGCTCGAAGCGGGGTGTCCACTCCTCGCCGACGGAACCGGCGACCAGGCGCTCCAGGCAGACCTCCCACCCGGCTGCGTTGCGGGCCGCCCTCGAGGCGCCGAGCTCCTCGGTCAGCACGAACCCGGTGCCTCCCTCGACGGCCGACAGCTCGAAGCCGATGGTGTCGTCGCCCCACGTGAAGACCAGCCGGTGTGGCTCCGAGCACTCGAGGACGGTTCCCGGGAGCGACGGCACAGACGGGTCGTCGAAGTGGTGCGTGAGCTTCGCCCCCGGCTCCCAGCGGTCGATCTCGATCCGCGTCGGGAACCAGGCGCGCATCTCGGCGGGGTCGGTGACCGCTCGCCACACGTCCTCGATCGGGCGCGGCAGGAAGCGCTCGAAGCGCAGCACCGGCTTGTCCCCGGTTGAGATCAGGGTCGCTTCAGTCGTCATTCGTTCTCTCCCTCAGTCAGGTGTGCCTCGAGGCGGTCGAGGCTGTTGTTCCAGAGCTGCCGGTAGGGCTCGAGCCAGGCGTCCAGCTCGACGAGAGGCTCCGGGCGCAGGCGGTAGAGCCGGCGTTGCCCGTCCACCCGCACGGCCACCAAACCGGCCTCGCGCAGCACGCGCAGGTGCTTCGACACGAGCGGCTGGCTGACGCCCACCTCCTCCACCAGTGCGCCGACGGACGCCTCACCGAGGCGAAGCACGTCAAGGATGCGGCGTCGGTGTGGTTCGGCGAGCACCTCGAGCAGATCCGGCATGGGCGCCACTATGCCTCGCTGGTTATATGCCTGTCAAGACATATTACCCGCGCCCTACGACCCGCTGAGCACCTTCTCTAGTCCGTCCTCGATCCCG
>CADCTF010000064.1 GCA_902805655.1 uncultured Acidimicrobiales bacterium | reverse complement strand
TGAAGGGCGCCGGCAAGGAGGAGTCGGAGGTGCGGGTCGCCGACATCTCCATCCACCTCCTCGAGTCGCTCGAGCGCCCGACCGAGCCTCGCAACGGGCAGGGGCCGCGCCACAACGCGGTCACCGCGCACCGCCCGGGCGGGTTCTCCGGCCAGGTGGCCAAGGTGACCCCCGAGCCGATCATCGAGCCGGCCGGCGGCGACTGACCAGGACGGCTGACCGGGGAGCGGCTGACCGCGACCGGCTACCGGTCGCGCTCGAAGTTCTCGAAGTAGCGGCTGGGGGTCGGGCCCCGCTGCCCCTTGTACTTCGAGCCGAGCGCGCCGGTTCCGTACGGCTGGTCGGCCGCCGTGGTCATCTGCAGGAAGCTGATCTGGCCGATCTTCATGCCCGGGTAGAGGGTGATCGGCAGGTTGGCGACGTTCGACAGCTCCAGCGTGAGGTGCCCGTCCCACCCGGCGTCGATGAAGCCTGCGGTGCTGTGGATCAGGAGCCCGAGCCGGCCGAGGCTCGACTTGCCCTCGAGCCGGCCGACGAGGTCGTCCGGGACGCCCACGCGCTCTTCGGTGGACCCGAGCACGAACTCGCCGGGGTGGAGGATGAACACGTCGTCGGCGCCGACCTCGACCAGCTCGGTGAGCTCCTGGAGGTCCGACCTCACGTCGATGTGCCCGAGCGTGTGGTTGCGGAACACCCGGAAGAGCCGGTCGACGTGGAGGTCGACCGAGCTGGGCTGGATGCAGCCCTCGCCGAGCGGCTCGATCACGATGCGCCCGGCTGCGATGGCCTCCCTGATGCTGCGGTCCGAGAGGATCACGGCGGCACCCTACTGCCGCCACAGGGTCCGCTCGACGCTAGAGTCGGGCGTCCCGCGGGCGTAGCTCAATGGCAGAGCTCCTGCTTCCCAAGCAGGTGACGGGGGTTCGATTCCCCTCGCCCGCTCCATCCGGTCCGAACCGCACGGTCGGACGAGACCCGCCGGGGCCTCGAGTCGTGGGACGTGTGGCGGTCTGACAGCCTTGGGCCGTGACCGGGCGCTCGATGGCGAGGGGAGCGGTGGACGTACGGATCCTGGGACCACTCGAGGTGCGGACCGAAGCCGGGCCCGCCGACCTCGGCACGCCGAAGCAACGGGCGATGCTGGCGCTGCTGCTGCTCCACGCCGGGGAGGTGGTGTCGACCG
>CADCTF010000063.1 GCA_902805655.1 uncultured Acidimicrobiales bacterium | reverse complement strand
ATGATCGCCCAGGCGATGGCGATCCAAGAGCCCGAGCGCATCTTGTCGCTGACATCGGTCATGTCGTCGCCTGGTCCGATCCCGGCCCGAGACCCCGACGTCCTGGCCGCGTTCAGTGCGCCCGCCGGCAACACCCGCGACGAAGCAGCCGAGCGCCACCTCGCCGGGCTGCGGATCTGGGGCAGTCCTGCGTCCTTCGACGTGGCCCGCATCACCGAGGATGCCCACGCCGCCTTCGACCGATCCTGGGATCCCGAAGGCCGAGCGCGTCAGGCCAAGGCCGTCGCAGCCTCGCCGTCGAGGGTCGAAGCGCTGGCGGAGCTACGCGTGCCGACGCTCGTCGTCCACGGCGACGCCGATCGCCTCGTCCCGCCGAGCGCCGGCGAGGCGACCGCCGAGGCCATCCCCGGCGCCCGCCTCGAGATCGTCGAGGGGATGGGCCACGACTATCCGCCCCAGCACTGGGCCCGGCTGGTCGACCTCATTGCCACCGCCGCCGCAGCCGCCACGGCCACGGGGGCGTGACTACGTAGCGGGGCTTCATCCGTCTCGTCGTGGGTTCCGACCTCGACGACCTGGCTGCCGGACAGCACCACGGAGGTCGGTCCTGCCAACGGTGGGGAAGCGACGGGAGACGAACACGGCACGAGCCCTGCGCCGGCAGCTCGAAGCGGACGAAGTCCCGGGACGCGCCCTTCCGCTCATCCTCAGGCGACGGACTCGATGGTCACCGCTTGGGTACACCACACCCATGAGTCTCCTCACGACCGTCACGAAGTTCGCCCGCAGCCCCCAGGGCCGACGTGCCCTCCAGCAGGCGAAGGCGCGCCTCGACACCCCGGAGAACCGCAGGCGGGCGACGGAAGCGGTCTCGAAGGTACGCTCCTCCCGTACCGGGCGTCGACCGTCAGGCCCCGGGGATGCGCCGCAGACCTGAAACGGTCGGGCACCACCCTTGAAGGAGTGACGGACGTACCCGCCGATCGCCGCCGAGCAGCCCCTCGCTGAGGTGTGAGTGCTAGAAGCTGGGCCTCGTGACGTGCGGCGTGAGCTGCAGCTCGTGCGTCCAGGCCGAGCGATCCTGAGTGTGCAGGTACCAGTACGCCTCGGCGATCTTCTCAGGGTTCATTACGACCTCCGGTCGCTTCTGAGCCAGTGGCAGCGCGTGCGTACCGGGTGAGTCGATCAAACCGTCGATCACAACGTTGGCGACGTGCACGCCGTACTCCGAGTACTCCTCAGTGAGCACCTGTGCGAGCGCCCGCATCATGACCCTCGGGTAGTACAGCGACTGCCCGGTGTAGCGCTTGCGTCCTCGGAGCGAAGCCGCGTTGTTGGTGATCAGGAAGGTCCCCTGACCGGCGGCGCGCATGGCTGGCAGGACCTCCTTGGCAACGAGGAACGGCCCGCGTGCCGCGATGTGCAATGCGGTGTCGAACAGATCGACTGGAAGGTGTTCGAGGAGCTCCATGTCCGCCGGAAGGTCACGGCCCTCGAGGTAGCCAGCGTTGTACACCACGACGCTCGGGTCGCCGGCCGACTCCCGGATGCGCCGGAATGCGCTGGCGACGGACTCGTCGGACACGAGATCGAGCTCCACGACCATGCACTCGCCGCCCCGGGACTCGATCGCTTCCTGCAGATCCGCGGCGTTCGCTGCGGCGCGAGTAGTGATCACGACGAAGCAGCCCTCGGCCGCGAACTTCTGCGCAACCGCTCCACCGATCCCCCATCGACTGCCGATTGGAAGCTCGCTGTCGTCGACCTCGGCGCCGTGCGCCAAGAGCGTGTTGCGTCCTGCCGCCTGCCACTTCGAGGTGGCACCGACGACGACGGCGATGGGCTTGCTCGAGGCCATGCCAGACGTTTGCACATGTGCTCGCGACGCGCCTGACTCGAGCAAGGTGGCGGCACTTCGGAGCGGGCGGCCGCTCGAAGATTCACCCGGATCAGCCTGCTTGGGCCGCATCTCGGCACGTGGGGTCATGAGCCGAGCAGCGATGTGCCACACCCACGTCCAGCACATCGAGCTTTGATGGGTCTGGACCGAGTACCTGATCGATCACATCGTCGGGATGACCAGGTGGGGAGCGGTCATACGCTTTGCCTCGTTTTCGAGAGAGAAGGCGCGAACGCTCCGGCGCCAGGCGCTGGACTTCGCGGCGCGCAGACACGGACGCAGTTGATTCACCGTTGCCGACCATGGCTGTCGTCTTCGGTAGAGGCGGAGAAAGCAGCCGCCGGACGACGTTGGCCACGTGAGCGACCTGATCCTCTAGGTACCGCCCACCCGATGACGCCTCTTCCGACTACGCACTGATTGCCGGGTCTCCGCCCTCGCGTCGCTCGCGAAGGAACATTCGCTGCGCGCTGGCCGTCCCGCGGACCGTTTGGCCGGCGTTGAGGGACGGCACTTCGGCGCCTACCTCCACCGGCGCCAGAGAAGGACGAGAGCGCCGTGGCCCCTGCAGGCGCTCGCCAACGGCCAGGTCGATCGCCCGCGCTGTACGAGGCGCGAGCGGGATGGTGACGGTCTTGCCGCCCTTGCGGTGCACCACGAGGATGCGGTGGCCACGTGCGAGGGCGAGCTGTTCGATGTTGGCGCCGAGCGCCTCGAAGATCCGCAGCCCGTTCTGACGAGAAGCGCGCCAGCCGCGACGTGCGCCTCCTCCAACCCCCTGCTCGCGAACTCAGTCGGCGGTGAGCACCAGCTTGCCGAACCCAGTTCCGGCGGCCAGCTGCTCGAACGAGCGGCGGGCGTCGGAGAGGGGACGCACGTCGTCGATCACCGGACGCACGCCGGTGCGGTCGAGCAGGTCGAGCATGGCCACCAGCTCGTCCCGGGTGCCCATGGTCGAGCCGACGACCTCGAGCTGCAGGAAGAACACCCGGTTCAGGTCGGCAGGCGGGTTCGGCCCGGTGGTCGCACCCGACACCACCACCCGACCGCCGGTTCGCAGCGAGCGCAGCGAGTGCGACCACGTGGCCTGGCCCACCGTCTCGAGGACGACGTCCATCTTCTCGGGCAGCCGGGCACCCGACTCGACGACGACATCGGCACCCAGCTCCCGAGCGCGATCCGCCTTGGCCGGATCGCGAGACGTGCAGAACACCGAGTGGCCCAGCGCCTTGGCCAGGGCGATCGCCGCCGTCGCCACCCCGCCGCTCACCCCTTGCACCAGCACGTTGCCGGGCCCCGACAGGCCCGAGCGTGTCGTCAGCATCCGGTACGCCGTGAGCCACGCGGTGGGCAGGCAGGCGGCCTCCTCCCAGGACAACGCCGCCGGCTTGGGCACCACGTTGCGTGCCGGCACGACGATCTGGTCGGCCAGGGTGCCGTCGTGCAGCTCGGACAGCATGTTGCGCTTGGGGTCGAGCGTCTCGTCGCCGTTCCCGGCGGCGGGGTCGCCGATCACGGCATGCACGAGCACCTCCGAGCCGTCGTCCAGCACGCCGGCGCCGTCGCATCCCAGCGTCATGGGCAGGCGGGAGGCATCGAGGCCGACGCCCCGGAGGGACCAGAGGTCGTGGTGGTTCAGGGCCGCCGCCCGCACCTGCACGCGCACCCACCCATCGGGCACGACGGGGTCCGCACACTCGGCGATCTGGAGGCCGTTCAGCGGGTCGGAGTCGGACTGCGAGATGCAACGGACGGCGAGCACGGGGGCAGACAGTAACGAGCCGCCACACAGCCGGATGCACCGGCGCGGGGACACCAGTCTCCGTAGCATGCGGGCAGTGGACTTCGACCTGCCGGACGAGGACGACCCCCGCCGCCTCGAGGTCCGCGCCTGGCTGCAGGCGCATCCCCACCCCTCGCCCCGCGACTTGGCCCGCGCCGGCTACGTGGCGCCCCACTGGCCCGCTCCCTGGGGGCTCGACGCCGACCCGGTGCACCAGATCCTCCTCGACGACGAGCTGGCCCGAGCCGGAGTGAAGCGGCCGAGCGGCGGCATCGCCATCGGCTGGGCCGGCCCGACGCTGCTGCACGCGGGCACGCCGGAGCAGAAGCGCCGCCACCTCTGGCCCATCCTCGAAGGCGAGGTGTGGTGTCAGCTCTTCAGTGAGCCGGACGCCGGCTCCGACCTGGCCCGGCTCGCCACCCGGGCGGTGCGCGACGGCGACGAGTACGTCGTCACCGGTTCCAAGATCTGGACGTCCGGTGCCCATCGGGCCAGGTACGGCATCCTCCTGGCCCGCACCGACCCAGACCAGCCGAAGCACCAAGGAGTCTCCTACTTCGTCTGTCCGATGGACCTCCCCGGCATCACCGTCCGCCCGCTGGTCGACATGACCGGGCAGCACCTCTTCAACGAGGTCTTCTTCGACGACGTGCGCATCCCCGCCGACCACCTCGTGGGTGAGGAGAACCGGGGGTGGACCCTCGCCAAGGTGACGCTCGGCAACGAGCGCATCTCGCTGTCGGGGGGAGGCGCGCTGTGGGGCGGCGGGCCGAGTGCCTTCGACCTGCTCGACGTGGTGAGGCGGCAGGGCGGCACGCGAGATGCGGTGCTGCGTCAGCGCCTGGCCCAGCTCTACATCGAGGCTGACATCCTCCGGCTCATCCGCCTGCGCACGGTCACGGCCGCCGTTCGGGGCGAGCCGCCGGGCGCCGAGGCCTCTGTGCGGAAGGCCCTCGCCGACCGCCACGGCCGCACGATCATGAACCTGGCCAAGGACCTGGCGGGACCGGCGGGCATGCTGGCCGGCACCGGGCCGCTCGGCGCCGAGGCGGGCCCCTGGCACCACGGCTTCCTCTTCTCCTCGGCTCTGGAGATCGGTGGCGGCACCAGCGAGGTGCAGCGCAACATCATCGGTGAGCGCGTGCTCGGGCTGCCGCACGACATCGACGTCGAGGTGGGCCGCACATGGGCGTCGGCTCGCGTCCCCGAACCCGCAGAGAGGCGACAGTGACCGCTGACGACCGCCGCGACGGCGACCCCTGGCACCGCCCGCTGCGCCACGTGCGCGCCGGGTCTCTCAGTGCCGACACGGCGCAGACGCCCGGGATGCGCCGCCTGGAAGCCATCTCTCAGGCGACTGTCGGTGCCGAGCGGCTCTGGATGGGGGAGACCCACGTGGCCCCGGAGACGGCATCGGGCGATCACCACCACGGCGAGGCCGAGACCGCCATCTACGTCGTGTCCGGCCGCCCGCGGTTCGTGTTCGCCGACGGTGCGGAAGAGGTCCGCATCGATGCCGGCCCCGGTGACTTCGTCTTCGTCCCTCCCTACGCTCCGCACCGTGAGGAGAACCCGTGGCCGGGCGAGACCGCGGTCTTGGTCATCTCGCGCAGCTCGCAGGAGGCCATCGTGGTCAACCTGCCGAGCCTGTGGGCTCCGGCTTGAGCTCAGGTCTGGAGCTCGGCCACCACCAGGCCGTGCGCGGCGTAGAGCAGCCGGTCGTACTCCGTGCCCCACGCCTCTTCCGGCGGCACCTCGCGCCAGACGTTGCGGCGCGGCTCCCGCACCAAGGCGAGCTGGCGGTTGAAGCCGAAGGCGCCGGTGCGCAGGCCCTCGTCGATCGCAGGGTTGTAGCCGAGCGGAAGCGTCACCCACAGCAGCCCACCGGGCGCCAGCAGGCCCCGAAGTCGCTGGATCGCCCGGCCCGGCTTGTCGGGATCCTTCACCGCCTCGTCGAGGCCGACGTGCTCGAGCGTCGAGATGCTGACGATGAGGTCGAAGCGCTCGGGCAGGTCGAGATCGACGACGTCGATGTTGAGCACCCCCGGCGCGCGCTCGTACTTGTCGACCACCGTGTGCTCCACCGGGCCGTAGTGGGCGAGGACGTTGCCGATCTCCAGGACCCGTGCGCCCGCGTGCCGGCGCATCACCTCACGGCCCAAGGAGACCTCGACCGTCCGCTCGTTCATCCACGTGTAGCCGTAGACCTCATGGGCGTAGGGGACGTTCTCACCGTCGAAGCGGAAGGTCTTCGTCGGTGGCCGCCCGGCGCGCGCCCGGCCGATCGCCCACTGCACGCCCCAGGCACCGCTCGACCGGGCCACCTCGACGGGTCCCCGCTCACGGGTGAACGTCTTCAGGCGGCGCAGGACGTCGGGTGACAGCACGGCGAGAACTTAGCCGTCGATGTTGCGAGCCCATCGGCATGGTGCGGGGCTCCGAAAGGGCCCCAGGGATGGAGTCTCCACCCTGAGGGAACACAGGCCGGCATGGAACCCTGGGTAGTCGCACTCATCGTCATCGTGCTCCTCATCGCCGTCGTGGCGGCCGTGCTGGCCTCCAAGAAGTCCTCGGCCAAGAAGCTCGAGAGCCGCAGGATCGAAGCGGCCGAGCACCGCGAGCAGGCCACGCACGCCGGACTGGAGGCTGAGCAGAAGGCAGCTCAGGCCCAGGAGCGCGCGGCGCGAGCGAAGCAGGAGCAGCTCGTGGCCGAGAAGGAGCAGCTGGAGGCACGGAGCATGCAGGCCAAGGCGACCGAGCTGGGCGGCCGGGCCGACGAGCTGGACCCCGACCGGGACAACGACGGTCTCCGGGACGACGGCGGTACCAACCGGCGCTGACGGTGCCGCCGGCCGCCTTCAGCCGGCGTGGTCGGGAAGCAGCTCACCGGCCTCGACGGGGATGTCGAGGCGGTTCTCCGGGGGAGCCAACGGGCACGACCAGCGGGGGTCGTGGGCGCAGCTCGGGTGATAGGCGTAGTTGGCGTCGACGATGAGCCGGTTGCCCCCGGCCCCGCCCTGCGGCAGGCCGAGGTCCGCGCCCTTCACCGTGTCGAGGAGATAGCGCCCGCCGCCATAGGTGGAGACGCCGTTGGTCGCGTCCCGGAACGGTAGGAACACCCCGCCGCCGTAGGTGGTGAGCCACAGCAGGGCCAGGCGTTCGCCGCCGCCGGGGCCGTCGAGGCGGACGCGGCCGACTGCTTGCCACTCGCCGTCACCGTCCTCTGAGCGGTCGACGGCTTCGACCTCGACGTCGAGGCGCCACCGGTGGTCGTAGGGGTGGAACGCCATGCCGGTGAACCGGGCTCGGGCGGCAGGCGGCACGGGGGACTGCGGGTGATGGGCCAACAGGTCGTCGCGCTCCCCTCGCCAACGCAGCCAGGTGGCCTCGGGGTCGTCGTCGGGTTCGTCCCTGACTCGGCGGTACATGTCGGCAACGGCCCGGCGATAGCCCACCAGCTCCAGCGCTTCCATCCCTGTGGCGTAGCACGGCTCCGGCCTCGCCGGCGCGCGTCAGCCGCGTGCCCACACCTGGGCGCCGACCTTGGTGATCGACAGCGGCGGCTCGATGTCGAGTGCCTTCGCCTGCCAATCGGGGACGTTGAAGGCGTGGAGGTAGTCGGCGACCGCGTCTGTGTCCGGGAGCACGTAGGCCACCAGCCGCCACGGCTCGACCTCGACGTGGCCGAAGACCTCGGCGACCAGGCCCGGCGCATCCTCGGAGTCGAACGGACTGGCCGCACCCCACGCCGGATCGATGCCCTCGAGCTCGGGGTTGTTCCACCGGCTGGGCGAGGAGGCCACGAACGTCCCGCCCCGACGCAGCACACGGCGGGCTTCGTGCAGAGCCTCGATCGGGTGGTCGACGAAGTAGAGGCAGTTGACGGCGGCGACGCCGTCCACGGAACCGTCGGCCAGGGGCAGGGCACGAAGGTCCCCTCGCACGGCCGGCCCCGCCGTCTCGGCCAGCATCTGGGTGTCGAGGTCGACGACGCACGTGTGCACACCGCGGGCGGCCAGGAGGTTCGAGATGGGGCCGCGCCCTCCACCGATCTCGGCGAAGCGCTCCACCCCGGCCTCGGCGAAGCGGCGCGCCATCCCGGGATAGACGTCCTCCACCACGAGGTGGTTGTCGTAGACGCGCCGGAAGGCCGCCATCCGGTCCTCGTCCGGATGGACGTACCCGTCGATTCGTGGGCTCGGGGCCGTGGTCACCCCAACATCCCTAGCACCGTCCGACAGCGCACGAGCGGCCGGATCGCGGCGGAAGTAGCGTTCCGGCGCGATGCGCCCCACCCGGCGCAGCGGTTGCGTTCCGCCGGCGAAAGGTTGCTCCCATGGCCAAGCCCACGAGGCCCGCGACGACCCGGAATCGGACAGCCAAGACGCTCCCTCCGAATGCGGGCGAGGTCCTGATGGAGGCGGCCGGCCCGAGCCAGCCGTACGAGCCCATGTGGATGCCGCATCTCGAACGTCTGGACCTCGAGTCAGCGCTGCAGGAGGGAACGGCCGCACCGGACATCTACGCCGAGGTGCTCGAGAGCATCTGTGGCTCGACCGACGACTCCCAGGCCGTCGAGCAGTACGACGGCAGCCTCGGCGTGACGGCGGCGTTCGTCGCCTCACACCAGTCAGCGGTGGCCCAGGTGCAGTGGAACGACAACCTTGCCAGCCTCTACACGAGCCCGGGCAACGTCAACGCGGCGCGCTGGGGCACGGGCACGATGATCTCGCGCAACCTGTTCCTCACGTGTGGCCATCTGTTCGACCAGACCGGAGGCGGGTGGGAACGTCCACGCCAGAACGGCACGACGAACATCATCTCGCCGCAAGAGATCGCGCAGAACATGCACCTGAACTTCAACCACCAGGTCGACCCGGACGGCAATCTCCGCATCGAGCAACGCTTCGCCATAGCGGAGCTGATCGAGTACCGCCTCGGGGGCATCGACATGGCCATCTGCCGGATCACCGGCAACCCCGGGGACACCTACGGTTGGACGCCCGTCGCCACGAACGACGCCGCGGACAACGACATGCTCTGCATCATCGGCCACCCCGCCGGTGTGCCGAAGCGGATCGAGGCCGGGCCGACGCTCACCCTGAGCGGCAACTTGATTCGCTACAACGACATCGACACCCTGGGGGGCAACTCCGGCTCGGGCATCCTCAGAGCCGCCACCGGCGATCTGGTCGGTGTGCACACCAACGGCGGATGCAACGCTTCGGGGACCGGCAGCAACTTCGGACAGCGGATCTCGTCGGTACGAGCGGTGTCACCGACCCTTCAGGCACTCGACACGAGCACCGCGATCATCCGCGACATCGCCACGGACTTCGGGCGCGACGTCGCCACCACCACCGCCACGCGCGACAAGCCGGTGATCAGCGACATCGCCACCTCGGCGGTTCGCGACGTGTTGGCCACCACGTCGACCCGCGACAAGCCGGTGCTCAGCGACATCGGCACGGGTGTGCGGCGTGACCTGCTGGTCCCGACGAAGCCGGTCGACGACGTGAAGCACGCCGGGCTCGACAAGCAGTTCGACAACCCCATCGGCTTCGATCCCGTTCGTGGCCGGCCGTTCGTGCTGTCCACGCCGCATCACGCTCCCGGCGTCGGTCGCCAAGAGACGCAAGCGGTCGAGTACGAGGAGGTGCTCGGACAGCTCGGCGCGGCGATCATGGAGCAGCAGCGGGCCCTCGAGCTGCTCGCCGAGCAGTACCAGGCCGTGGCTGCGGAGTACCAAGAGCTGTTCGGCTGAGCGGTGGGCATGGCGCCCGCCCGCTCCCGATGACGGGAGCCTCGTGATCCTGCTGGTCACCCACGGGCTGGACGAGCACGGTCTCGAGGTGTTGACCCGGTTGCGGCGGCGCGACACCGATCCGGTGGTGCTGGACACGGCCCGGTTCCCGGTGGAGATGGCCATCACGGTGGAGTCGTCGGACCCCGGCGCGTGGAACGGCAATGTCGTCGTCGAGGGCGTGGAGCGCGACGTGACCGACATCCGGGTGGCGTGGTGGCGACGCCCCTTGCCGTTCGTGCTCCATGACGACATCCGGGACGAGGAGGATCGCGCCTTCGCCTATGGCGAATGCCACGCCGCCATCACCGGCCTGTGGTCGTGCCTGGACGCGCTGTGGATCAATGACCCTGGTCGCGACGAGGTGGCGGCCCGGAAGATGTACCAGCTGAAGGTCGCCTCGCGCATCGGCCTGCGGACGCCTCGAACGTGCATCACGACGGATCCCCTTGCCGCGGCCAGGTTCGCGGCTGACGAAGGCCCGACCGGGACGATCTACAAGTCGTTCTCGGCGACGGAGAAGGCATGGCGCGAGACACGTGTCCTCCGTCCGGAAGAGCGCGACCTGCTCGACAACGTGCGGTTCGCTCCCGTCATCTTCCAGGAGCACGTCCCGGCTGCAGTCGATCTGCGCATCACCGTCGTCGGCGACCGCATGTTCCCCGCAGAGATCGCTTCGCAGGAGACCGCGTACCCGCACGACTTCCGCATGATGATGAACGACGCGCCGATCCGGCCACACGTCCTGCCCGCACCCGTCGAGCGCCAGCTGCGCGAGCTCATGTCGTGGTTCGGTCTCGTCTACGGCGCCATCGACATGCGGCTCACGCCTGACGGCGACTACGTCTTCCTCGAGGTGAACCCCGCGGGTCAGTGGCTCTTCATCGAGCAGCGGACCGAGCAGCCGATCACGGAGGCGTTGTGCGACCTCCTGATCGACGCGGACGGCGCTGGGATCCGAGCCGGCTAGCGCCGACACTCAGCTCCTATGCGGTGGCCAGCTCGAGCACCGAACCGGGACCGTACCGGGCGACGCAGCCGTCGCGGTCGGCCCAGCCCTTGGTGAACGGGGTCTCGTAGTTGAAGAGCAGCACGGGGGTGCCGTCACCGCGGTGCTCGGAGACGACCATGGCCATTGCATCCTGGTCGGGGTGGAAGAAGCGCTTGCCGTTGGTGGAGATCAGGTAGCTCGGGCACTCGACGCCGGCCAGCAGCTGGGGCGTGATGTTCTTGGCGCTGCCGTGGTGGGCGAGCTTGAAGCCGTCGAGCCGGGCCGGCTGTTCGGCACGCCCCCGTGCTCTCTGCCACCGTTCGAGGCCCATGCGCAGCTCGGGGGCGAATGCGTCGCCGGCGAGCAGGAGGCAGCGACCCCCGTACTCGGCCATCAGGGCGATGCTCGAGCCGTTGGCCTCCGAGTGATCGAGGGTCTTGCGCTGCTGCTCGTCGCCGAGTGTCACCTTCGGCGCCTCGGCCCATCGCCGGTGGCGGAACTGGTCGAGCGCGGCCTGGCGGTTCCCGGGTGCGAAGCCGGCGGCCTGGATGGCCTTCTTCCAAGTCGCCCGAAGCCGGAGCAGCGTGTCGATGGTGGGGGAGATGACGGTCAGCTTCAGCCCGCCCGGTGTGGTCCACGAAGGCAGCGGGGCTTCCAGGTCTTCGGGCACCATGATCACGCCTTGGTCGAAGGCGGTGTTCCACGGCCGCGCTTGCTGATCGAGCAGGGCGCCGAGGAACTCACCGGCCTCCGGACCGAGGTGCCTGGGCTCGACCCGCTTCTGCAACGGAGCGAGGTGGTTCCAGTCGTTGAACCAGACGTCCCCCGGCCGCAACCCGATCTCGTCGTCCTGCAGGAGCTTGACCACGCCTTCGATGTGGTCGCCGTCGACGTGGGTGACGACGAGCAGCTCCACATCGCGACCACCGCCCGGTGTCGCCGGTAGCGCGGCCAGCCGCTCGCGCACCGCCCGGTACGCGTTGTCCGGTCCGCCGTCGATGAGGCACCGGTGCGTCACCGTCTCACGCGGGCCGTACTCGAGGAGGAGAGCGTCGCCGTGCTGGGCAGGAAGCATCTCGAGGCGGAGCATCAGGGCCGTGCCGACATCTGCCACTCGGGGTCGCCGTGGCCGATCACGCCCAGCGCAAACACGAGGCCATCGGCGAGGAGCGCTCGACGCGCCTGCAGCAGCGCTTCGCCGACCGTGCCGGAAGCCGCGGACTGCTGGGCACGTACCAGGGCCTGCATGAGGACCTGGGCGGCGCGTGGCGCCTCGTCGGCGATCACCTCGACGAGCGTCGAGACGACGAACGCCGCCCCGTTCTGGCGGAACTCACCGGCGAAGCTGGTCACGGGCAGCTCGTCGCCCGCGGTGTTGCACCCGAACAGGATCACGACCGGACCGGTGCCTGACTCGGCACGTCCGACTTGCGCCGGTGTCAGTGCGCCCTCCGCCAGCAGCACGTCGCCCACCTCCAGCGCCCGCACCGGCGGCGACGTCTCCTCGTCCGAGGCCTGGTGGGGCAGCAGCACCAGCACGGCCGGTCGCTCGGTGCGCACCAGGGCCGTCCACTCCTTCCACGTGGTGGCGCGGCTCGCTCGGGAGAACGCGAGCCGAGCGGCCTCGACGGTGGCCACGACCCCCGCTTCGTCGACGCGGCTCGACGCGGCTACCACGGCACCACTGAGGTTCGGGAGCGCCGACGACGCGTCCGTCCGCTCCGATCGCACCTCGAACCCACCGGATGAACCGCCCAGGCCCGTGTGGTGCTCGATCACCCGCCGGAGCCCCCAGAACTTGAGCGGGCACACCGCCGGCGGATCAGGCTCTTGGCCCGCTACCGGCTTCCCGCCCGGGCACTCGGCGCACGACCCGGCGATCAACGACTCACGCCAGCCCACGCACGTGACGGACGCCGAGGTGGGCTGCCGGCCGTCGTAGACGAGCTCGAGGGGCAGGATGGCGGTCGGGTCGGCGGCCACCACCTGGATCGGTCCTTCGCCCCGCAGCTGGGCGGGGAGCCGGTCGGCGAAGCGGGCGCGGAGGCTGCGGCCGTGGATGGCGAGGTCTCGGAGGAGCCGGTGCAGCTCTTCGGGCTGCCCGTCGTGGAGCAGGCTGGCAGCCGCCTCCAACCGGTCCCAGAGCGGCTCGATCCGTTCGGCCAGTGCGCTGGCGTCGACGGCGATGGCCCCACCTGCGTGGGCTGCGATCAGCCGCCGTCCGTCGGTGACGATGCTCCCTTCACTGTTCGACAGGGGTGCCGCGGCCAGCTGGTGCACGAGGGCGTTGACCTGCAGGTCGATCCGACCGGCGTGGGTGCGCTCGGAAGCGATGTCGGCCACCACGCCGCCGGTCAGCACGCCGGCCTGCAACAGCACGATGCCGTCGTAGACGGCCACCAGGGCGGCCACGCTCCTGTCCCCACGAGCGACGGGCAGCGAGAACGTCCACGTGGTGGAGTCGCGACGCGTGTCCTTGGGGAGGTGGACCACGCCTTCCTGCATCCGGGTTCCGATCGCCACTCTCACCGTGAGCGCGATGCGGTCGACCCCCTCGGCGAAGGCCGGTTCCGGCACTCCGACAGCAGCACCGATGCTGGCCTGGCGGCCGATGGAGAACACGACCTCGTGGTCGATGCCGGCCACGAACGCCCGCTCGAGCTGGGCACCGCCGGCGAAGACGTCGACCTGGAGCCGGCGAGGGTTGGGGTCGCCCGGCGGCCCGGCGAGAGCACCGGCACCGTGATCGACGGGCTGTGCGCCGCCCGGAACCTCCTCTGGGCCGCCGGGCACGGACTCGTCGCGCCGCTCTGCCCCCGTGGTGCTGCCGTCCTCGGAGCCGTCGGGCATGGCCATGGCCATCGGGCCGTACCAGTGGCGGAGGGCGACGAGGGCTTCCTCCGAGGTCTCGTGGATGCCGTGGACGGCGGCCAGCTCGACGGCGTGTGGATGCGCCCGCCAGACGTCTTCGTGGGACGGCGCCGGTGGCGCCGCCAGCAGCGCGGCCAGCAGCGCGGCCCAAGGCTCCGGCAACGGCTCGAGCGGCCAGGCCTTCGCAGACGAGCAGAACGGTGCCACGCGAGAGGCGACCAGGGCGACGTACCACGGTGGGATGCGGTGCAGCGTGGCCAGCTCGGCCACCAGCTCGTCGGCCGTCGACCGGCGCAACGCCTCGGGCAGGGCCGGCAGCAGGTGGGCGCGGCGGGCGAACGGGTACTCAGCCGCCTCGGACCCTGCCACCAGGCGCAGCACCACGTCCCTGGGAAGGACCACGCGGGCGAGGCCTGACGCCATCACCAGCCGGCGGGTCGGTTCGGCCGGTAGCGCGTCGAGGTCGACGGTCGCCAGGAGGGTAGCGAGGTCCTTCCTCGCCAGAACCGGCGCCAGGAGGCCGCGCAGCGCTCCGCCGGCCGGCTCCGCCGATGGGGGAAGGCGCTCGAGCAGCGCCTCGATCTGTCGCCTGCTCGGGGCCTCGATGCCCAGGGTGGCGAGCCTCACGTCGGTCTCCAGCTCGTCCCACAGCCGCCCGCCTCGGCGCAGGACGACGTCGACGGTGGCCTCCCACAGCGGGAACCATGGCGGGGCGAGACCTCCCCGTAGCGCCAGCTCCTCGGCGCCCTGCAACAACGGGTCGAGGGCTCCGTCGGGGACCCAGCGCGCCAGGTACGGCAACAGGCTCGGTTCGGGCGCCCCGGCCCGCCCGTCCCCCTTGCCCAGCAGGAGGCGTCGGAGCTCAGCCATCAGTGCCGGCTCACGCCCGGCGGACCAGTTCCTCGAACCGCTCGCGCCGGCACCGCTCCACCGGCGGGAGCGAGCCCAACCCGAGCACCACATAGGAGTTGAGCGCCGTCAGGAGGAAGGCGTGCTCGAGCAGGTCGGCGGCCAGGCCGACTCCGACCGCGCTCAGGACGGTCGGCACCTGCGGGCTCTGCTCGGCCCGGCGAGCCCAGGCCTCCTCGTCCGCACCCAGGGCGGCGAGGAGGTCGAGCGCCTCGCGGGCCCGGGCGGCGGCTGCGGCGTCACCACTTCTGGCGAAGGCCTTCGGGCTCGAGAACGGCGACTGGGCGATGTGGACCAGGCAGCCGTCGAGCTCTTCCGGCCCGGCGGCGGAGAAGCGGGTGACGAGGCCCTGTCGACGGTGGCTGGTGGAGACGTCGTAGAGGATGTCGACGGTGCGGCTCAGTCCGCGGATCTCGGCGGCCAGCCCCTGGGCCCGGCGGAGCGGGCTCCACCCGAGCGCCTTGCTGGCGTTGACCACCACGAGCATGTCCGCTCGAGGCTGCACGGCCTCGAGGTCAGGCAGCCGCCGCCGACGGCTGTGGTACCCCTGCTCCCACTGATCGGCCATGTTGTCGTAGACACCGCCGTCGTTGACCACGAGCAGGGTCGGCGGCTCAGCGGGCACGTCGTCCGCGACCGCCCACGAGCGTTCGAGCCGGAAGCCTGCGGTGTCGAGCTCCCGAGCGACGAAGGCGGCGGGGAGGCAGGACGAGCACTGCACCGCGGTGGAGAGGCGGAGATCACCGGGCGTGCCGCGCCCGACCCGGTAGCCGTAGACGAGTCGAGGCGACAGGTACACCTGGTCGCCCGACTGCAGCTCGGTGGCGCAGAACACGTGGTGCACCGGGCTGTCGACCTCGGACAGCGCGGTCGGCCTCCCGTCTCGTGACAGCAGGGTCTCGCCGAGGGCCCGGTCGACCACCAGGCTCCGCCGGCCGAAGAGCTTGAGCGCGATGGCCACGAGCACGGCGGTGACGACGGCGGCGGCCGCCAGGCCGAGCGCAGGGTGCCAGGGTCGCCCGCGGCTGGCCGCCCAGACGAAGGCGGCCATCAACGGTCCACCGAGCAGCAGGGCGACCGTGACGACGGTCGCCAGTCGGAGGGGCACCTCGGCCTTGCGGAGCCACACCAGCCAGGCCAGCGCAGCCAGCACGAGCCCGGCGATGACGAACGCCACGGGCCGCCACTGCCGACCCGTCCCCGTGGCCGCCACCAGCAGGGAGAGGACCGCCGCCCCCGCCAGCGCGGCGACGCCGAAGACCGTCGTCACGTAGCCGTTCGTCGCCGGCCCGAAGAAGAAGAGGCCGTCGCGCGCGGCGATGCGCAGACCCGGTGCCATCACCGCTTCCAGGTCGTCCGGGCTCATGGCCGAATAGTCCCCGGCATTGGCCACCGCTCCGCTGGCGATGGAGCCGCCCGACACCGACGCGATGGACACCACCCCGCTGTTCGCCCCGGTCTCGGCCAGCGCCAGCAGCGCACCCCATCCCCAGAGCGTGGCGCGATGGCCCCCGCCAGAGATCGCTATCCCCACCGCCATCGTCCCCGCCTTCCGTGTGGCGGGCTCAGTCTGCAACCGGCCGGGGCGCGGGTCAACGACGTGATGAGGGCGTGGCGGCGTATGGTCACGGCCGGCACGGCGGCGGGCAGGCACGATGGCGCACACACAGGGCGACGGCGGGACGATGGGGCCGGGCGTGCCGCGCCGCCCGTGGATCGTCGCGCAGGACCCGGGCGTCCGCCGGGCGGGGCGCATCCTCACCGCGCAGGTCAGCGTCCCGTGGGAGGACCTCGAGCCCGGACCGCTCGGCCACCGCGTGCACGTCGTCGACTACGACGCGTCGACCAAGACGTTCTACCGGCCCGCACCGGCCTCACTGCTCGAGGGGGACGCACCGGACGACGACCTCATCCTCGGCGAGCCGTCGTTCCACGCCCAGAACGTCTACGCCCTCGTCATGCGGACCCTCGGCCGCTTCGAGCAGGCGCTCGGGCGGCGGGTGTCCTGGGGCTTCCGCTCCCACCAGCTCAAGGTGGTGCCGCACGCGTTCGAGGCCGCCAACGCCTTTTACGCACCCGACAGCGAGTCGTTGTCGTTCGGGTACTTCCGTCGCGACGGGCGCCCCGCGTTCACCTGCCTGTCCCACGACATCGTCGTGCACGAGACAGCCCACGCCCTGCTCGACGGCCTCCGCAGCCGGTTCATGGCGCCCTCGTCACCCGATCAGGCCGCCTTCCACGAGGGGTACGCCGACATCGTCGCCCTGCTCTCGGTCTTCAGCCTCACCGGCGTCGTCGAGCAGCTGATCGACCACGCCGCCGAGCGTGACCGGTCCAGGAGTGCCCGGCGCGGCCTGATCCACCGGTCGCTGCTGGACGAGGAGCAGCTGCGGCGGTCGGTGCTGTTCGGCCTGGCCGACGACATGGAGGGGGAGACGGCCGGGGCGCGGGTCAACGCGCTGCGGCGGTCCGTAGCCCTCGAGCCCGACCCGGCGATCCTCGAGCAGGACGTCTTCCTCGAGGCCCACAGCCGGGGTGAGGTGCTCGTGGCGGCGGTCATGCGCACCTACCTCGAGGTGTGGACCCGGAGGCTTCGTGCCCTGGGAGCCATCGAACGGGACTACGTCGACCGCGAGCGGGTCGCGGAGGAGGGCGCCAACGTCGCCGACCAGCTGCTCACCATGGTCATCCGCGCTCTCGACTACACGCCGCCGATCCACCTCACCTTCGCCGACTTCCTCTCGGCCGTCCTGACCGCCGACGCCGAGGTCCGCGTCGATGACCGGCGGTACCAGCTGCGCGCCACGCTGCGGACGTGGTTCGGTCGCTACGGCATCGAGCCGACCGCCGCCACCGTCGACGGCACGTGGCCCCGCTCCGACCTCCAGCTGACTCGTCACGGGGTGCGCTTCGACAGCCTCCAGGCCGACCCCACGGAGATGTTCCGGCTGGTGTGGTCGAACCGCAGGTCGCTGCAGCTCGACCCGAGCGCGTACACGCGCGTGTCGAGCCTGCGGCCCTGCCTGCGCATCGGCCCGGAGGACGGGCTCCCGGTGCGGGAGACGGTGGCCGAGTGCACCCAGTACCTGTCCGTGCGGGCCGATGAGCTGCGTCGCTACCGGCTGGTGAAGCCGCTGGGGGTGGACGACGCAACTCCGATCGTGCTCGAAGGCGGCAGCACGTTGGTGCTCGACGAGTACGGCACCCTCAAGTACGAGATCAACAACGGCCTGCCGGTGAAGGGCAACGCGCCGGCGTTGGCGGTGGCCCAACGCCGCTTGGACTACCTGGCCGAGCAGGGGTACTTCGAAGCGGGGAGCTCGGTGGCGGCCCGACTGTCGAGCCTCCACCGGCGCCGAGCGCTGGGTGACGACAGCGCACGCGCGGAGGTGTGGTGACGTGGCGGGATCCCGGAGACCGAAGCGCCCGACCGAGGTGCGCATCCGGGCCTACAACGTCGGCTTCGGTGACTGCTTCCTGCTCACCTTTCGGTATCCGGCCGGCGATCGACACCTCCTGATGGACTTCGGCTCCACCCGTCTCCCCCGGCGCAACGGCCCCGGCTCGATGGTGCGGGTGGCCGAGCAGATCCGCACCGACACCGGCGGCAAGCTGCACGTGGTGGTGGCGACGCACCGCCACGCGGACCACATCTCCGGCTTCGCCGGCAAGGCCGGGGAGGTCATCGCCGCGCTCGAACCCGAGCTGGTGGTGCAGCCGTGGACCGAGCAGCCCGACCTTGCCACCGACGCCAGAGCTCCATCGTCGTCTTCGTCGCCAGGTCGCGCCGCGCCCAGCGCCGGGCGCGGTGGCGGCAAGAGGCTGGCGGCCGCGGCGGCCGTCAGCCGCCTGGCCGACATGCACGAGCTGGCCGAGTACGTGCGCGAGCAGGGGGTGCGGTCGGAGACGGTGGCCGGTGTGCCCAAGCGGCTGGCGGCCCAGCTCGCCTTCCTCGGCGAGGAGAACCTCCTGAACCGGCCTGCGGTCGAGGCGCTGCAGTCGCTCGGCCGCAAGCAGGTGTACGCCGCCTTCGGGTCGAGGCTGCCCATCGCGTCGCTGCTGCCGGGCGTGGCGGTCGACGTGCTCGGGCCGCCGACGGTGGAGCAGTCGGCCGGCATCCGTCGTGAAGCGCGCACCGATCCCGACGAGTTCTGGCACCTCGCGGCTTCGGCGGCGCGAGCGCGACGAGGGGGCGACGGGCAGGGCCGGCTCTTCCCGGAGGCACCGGTCGCACGCCAGGTGCCCCAAGAGGCCCGCTGGCTCATCCCTCAGATCGAGCGCATGCACGCCGAGGAGCTGTTGTCGCTCGTCCGCATCCTCGACAGCGCCCTCAACAACACCAGCCTGATCCTGCTCTTCGACGTGGCCGGCACGCGCCTGCTCTTCCCGGGTGATGCGCAGATCGAGAACTGGCGGTACGCGCTGCGGGACGCGCCCGAGGCGGCCGAGATCCGGGCCCGCCTGGCCACCGCCGTGCTGTACAAGGTGGGCCACCACGGCAGCCTCAACGCCACGCCTCGCACGCTCCTCTGGGAAGCGCTCCAGGAGGCCCGCACCGACCCCGGGGCCGAGCCTCTCGTCACGCTCCTCTCCACCCTGGCCGGCAAGCACGGGTCGGAGACCCGCGGCACGGAGGTGCCTCGCAACACGCTCGTCGAGGCGTTGCGCAGGGGTAGCGAGCTCCACTCCACCGAGGAGGGCACGACGAGCGCCCGCTTCTGGCGGGACCTCGTGTTCCCCCTCGACGACGGCAGCTCGGCCTAGACGAAGTTGAGGCCGGCCTTCTTGATCTTGGGGTCGGCCAGCAGCTTCGACAGGGTGACGGCCCAGTTGGCTTCGAGGTAGCGCCCCTGAAAGTGGAGACCCACTACTTGGTGGGTCTCCAGGTCGACGACGCAGGAGCCCGAGTTGCCGCCGAGCGTCGAGCAGTCGTGGGAGTGCAAGAGGCCCTTGGTGCCGCGCACCCCGCCCGGTTGGAGCCGCTTGACGTTGTAGATGTCGTTGAAGATGCGACCCATCACCTCGGCGTCGTTGCGGCCGGGGTCGGCTGCCGGGTAGCCGACGACGTAGACCTGGCGGCCCTTCCTCGCCCGCTGCGGCGCGCGGGACAAGGGCAGCGCGGCGGGAACCGCCGTGCCGCCGGCCCGGGGACCAACCCGCAAGACGGCCAGGTCGACCTCCTCGTGCACGGCCACCACCTCGGTCACCGGGTGCTCGCGAGGAGCGGCGCTGCTGAGCTCCTCGGCGAAGTCGATGGTGACCGTCATGCCTGCTTCGAAGTCCCACTTCCCGCGACCGACGGGCCGGGCGAACTCCTTGGCCACGTGCCGGTTGGTGAGGACGAGCCCGTCGCCGGCGACGAAGCCCGTGCCGACCCACTCGTAGCGGGGGTGGCCGGCGACCTCGATGCGGCCGACCCGCGGCAGCACCGCCTCGATGTCCGCCCGGCACTCCTCGAGCTTCTCCCACGGGTGTGGCGGCGGGAAGAAGCGGCCGTCCTGCACGAGGATCGCCGGACGGCCGAAGACCACGATGATGGCCTCGGCACCGGCCACCTCCTCCGGGGTGAGGTCGGCGTCGGTGCCCGACTCGGCGATCTTGGCGGCGGCCCGCTCCGCCGCGTCGAGGGTGCGCTTGCGTCCCGCCCGCTCGGGGTTGCGCAGCGACGTCGGCAGCTCCTCGAGCGGCGCGCCGACGACTGCACCGAGGCGCCGGCCTCGCCGGGATGCCGGGCGTCGACCGGCAACGGACGCGACGGGGGAGCGCCGGTCCGCGGCCAGCCGGGTGGCCACCTCGCCGACGTCGGGCACGGACCGCAGCACCAGCTCGACCAGCTCCGGTCTTCTCACGCCGCGGACACTATCTACGAGCCCCTTCCCATGCTTCGTTGCCTGGTGCAGAATCGCGGCCCGTTCGCTCCTCGAGGCGATGCGGGGCGCGGGAGGCAAGCCATGGCGGGTGAGGTTCGTACGCGACGTGACGTCTGGGGGCTGTCGTCCCCGGACCCTTGGCACCCGACGCTGCTGGCGTACGCACGTGCCGTGCAGGCGATGCAGCAACGCCCCCGCACCGACGCTCGCAGCTGGGCGTACCAGGCGGCCGTCCACGGGACGACGGAGGCCGCGCCGCGAGGAGCCCGATGGAACGAGTGCAAGCACGGCAGCTGGTTCTTCCTGCCGTGGCACCGGCTCTACCTCGATCACTTCGAACGGATCGTGCGCGCGGTGGTGGTGGAGCAGGGCGGCGACGAGGACTGGGCGTTGCCGTACTGGAACATCGAGGCGCCGGGCGCCAGCGCCCTGCCTCCTGCGTTCCGCGCCAGGACACTGCCCGGGGGGAGCACGCCCAACCCGTTGTTCGTCGCCCAGCGCGCTCCTGGCATCAACACGGGCGGACGGCTCCCGGTCGCCTCGCTGGCCAGCAGCCGGGCGCTGGCGGCCCGCACCTACATGCCGCCACCCGGCGCCGGCTTCGGCGGTGGCCGCAGCGGCCCGGTGCAGTTCTTCGGTGCCGCCGGCGACCTCGAGCGCACGCCGCACAACGACATGCACGTGATCATCGGCGGCACCGGGCTCATGGGTGATCCGAACCGGGCCGCCCTCGACCCGATCTTCTGGCTGCACCACGCCAACATCGACCGGCTGTGGTCCGAGTGGATCGTCCTGGCCGACGGTCGGGCCAATCCCACCGACCGCACCTGGCGCAACCAGAGGTTCCCCTTCGCCGACGAGCGGGGGACGATCGTGCAGCGGACGGTGAACCAGTCGCTCAGCACGCAGGCTCTCGGCTACACCTACGACACGCTCGCGGACGATGAGCTCCCGGCGGCGCCGGCCGCAGCCGCCCGGTCAGGCGGCCCCACACGGAGGGAGACGGCGATGGAGCTGGTCGGAGCATCCGACGCACCCGTGCGGCTCGTGGGCGCGACTGCCCGGGTCGACGTGGACATCGACCGGCGGGCGGCCGAGAGCTTCGCCGCCGGCAACGAGTCGGTCACCCCGGCGCGGGTCTACCTGGCCCTGGAGGACATCGAGGGCGACCGCAACCCCGGCATCGTCTACGAGGTGCACCTCGTGAGCACTCGGCGAGGCGCGGTGCCGGGTGATCGCCACGTCGGCAACGTGTCTTTCTTCGGCATCGAGCACGTGGCCTCGGCCGGCGGCGACGATGCCCACGGCATGCGCCACGTCTACGACGTGACCGACCTGGTCGGGGGCCTTGGGGCCGGGGGTGACTGGACCCGCGAGGGGGTGAGGGTCGAGTTCCGGCCGCTGGGCCTCTTGTCACCGGCTGACGCAGACGACGCGGACGACAGCGACGGGTCGGCGGACGATGGCGCCGCGGAGCTGCCGGCGAGCCCGATACCCGTGAGCATCGGGCGTGTCAGCCTGTTCTTCGAGTAGGTCGTGGCCCTCGCGTCCGGTCCTCTCGTCGGTCGCTTCGGAGCACTGCCCCCGACCGTCGCCCTGGTCGGGTTGGCGAGCGCAGGATGGGTAGCGCTCCTGGCCGCCCACCTCCATCCCGTCGGCGGACACGCCCACCACCACGTGGCCGCGACCCGAGCCGTCGAAGGTGTGCTCGGCCCGTGGGTGGTCATGGTGCTCGCCACCATGGCTCTGGCCGCCGTTCCTCTGGCCCAGCACGTCTTCGCCAACAGCCTCCGCTGGCGGCGCCGCCGGGCCGCGGCACTGGCGGTCTCGGCCTACCTCGGCGCATGGTGCCTGGCCGGCGTCCCGGTGGCGGCCGCCGTCATCGCACTCGAACGGACGGTGCTGGATCATCGGCGATCGGCACTGGTGGCGTCGGCCACGCTGCTCGTCGCGGCGGTGTGGCAGATCTCACCCTCGCGCCGCCGGCTCGCGGCACGATGCCGGCGAACCGTTCCGCTGCCATTGCGGGGACTGCGAGCAGACGCCGCCTCGGTGCGGTTCGGCTTGCAGCAGGCGGCGGGGTGCCTGATCTCGTGCGGGCCGCTCATGCTGTCGATGGCACTGCTCACGGGGGCGGTGCACCTCCTGGTGGCCGCGATGGTCACGGCGATCGTGGCGTGCGAGCGCCTGGTCGGGCTGCACGCGAGCGGCCGCTCCGCCGCAGCGGCCGGAATCACGCTCGGCGCCGTGGTGGTCGCGCTGTCCGGGTGAGCCCGGTCCTGGCTCTCGTGCGAGAGTTGGCCGGACCTACGAGGGAGGCGGCCGCACGTGATCACCTGGGACGAATGGGCGTCGGCGGCCACTCCGCTGGCCATGGACGGCCTGTCCGTCGCCACGTACGACCTGGGGCCGGCCGACGGCCCCACGATCACCTTCTGCCACGGCTACCCGTCGTCGTCACTCGACATCGCGCCGGTCGTCGATCTCCTGGCCGGGTGGCGCACGATCACGCTCGACTTCCCCGGCTTCGGCGGCTCGGACAAGCCGGCCGGCCATCCGTACTCGATCCACGCGGCAGCCGATGCGGTCGAGCGGCTCTGGGCGGAGCGCAACGTGACCGAGACGGTCCTCGTGGCTCACGACTACGGCGTCTCGGTCGGCCAGGAGCTGCTGGCCCGGCGGGCCGAGGCGCGCCTGTCGGTGGAGGTGACCGCCGCGGTCTGGATGAACGGAGGGCTCTGGCCCGACCTGCACCGGCCGACCCGGGGCCAACAGCTGCTGCTCGACCCGGAGGGTGGAGCGGCCTTCGCCGCCACCATCGACGAGCGCCGCTTCGTCTCCGGGATCGAGGGCACGTGGGGCACCCGTCGGCCCACCGACCCCGACGAGCTGCACGAGATGTGGCGGTCGATGGACCGGCTCGGCGGGGTGGCCCTGATGCACGAGCTGCTGCACTACGTGCACGACCGCCGCACGCATGAGGCCCGCTGGCGGGCCGCCCTGGAGTCGAGCGACGTTCCGGCCAGCTTCGTGTGGGGCGACCTCGACCCGGTGTCCGGCGCTCACGTCGTCGGGCGCATCGAGGAGCGGTTGCCGCAGGCCCGACTGATCCGCCTGGCCGACGTGGGTCACTGGCCGCTGCTTGAGGCCCCCGACGTGGTGGCCGGAGCCATCCGCTCCGCGTAGGTCGTGGGCCGCTCACAAGGGCGATGTCACAAGCGGCACCTACGGTGCCGGGCATGGGACTCGAGGACGACGCGACAACGCTGCTTCGCCGGCTGACCGGTGTGGAGACGGCCGAGCTGCGCGACGGGCAGATGGAGGCGATCACCGCCCTCGTCGAGGGCCACCGCAAGGCGCTGGTGGTGCAGCGCACCGGGTGGGGCAAGAGCGCGGTCTACTTCATCGCCACCCAGCTGCTCCGGCGCCGAGGGGCCGGCCCGACCCTCCTGGTGTCGCCCCTGCTGGCCCTGATGCGCAACCAGGTGCTGATGGCGAACCGCGGCGGCGTGCGGGCGCGAACGATCAACAGCGAGAACCGGGACGAGTGGAACGAGATCGAGGCGAGCGTGAAGGCCGGTGAGGTCGACCTGCTGCTGGTGAGTCCGGAGCGCCTGAACAACACGCGGTTTCGCGCCGACATGCTTCCGGGGTTGCTGCGCTCCGTCGGCCTGTTGGTGATCGACGAGGCCCACTGCATCAGCGACTGGGGGCACGACTTCCGACCCGACTACCGCCGCCTGGCCAAGGTGCTGCCGCTGCTGCCGGCCGGCCTTCCCGTGCTCTGCACCACGGCAACTGCGAACGACCGGGTGGTCGACGACATCGTCGAGCAGCTCGGCCACGACCTCCAGGTGGTGCGCGGCCCGTTGGAGCGGGAGAGCCTCCGCCTCGCCGTGCTCGACCTGCCCCAACCCGCCGATCGGCTGGCCTGGCTGGCTACGACGATCCCCACGCTGCCGGGCAGCGGCATCGTCTACTGCCTCACCATCGCGGACACCGAGCGCGTCACCGAGTGGCTCCGCAAGCAGGGCATCGAGGCCCGTTCGTACAGCGGCGACAGCGACAGCGGCGACCGACCCGCGTTGGAGGACGCACTGCTGCGCAACGAGGTGAAGGTGATGGTGGCCACCTCCGCCCTCGGCATGGGCTTCGACAAGCCCGATCTGGGTTTCGTCATCCATTACCAGAGCCCCGGCTCGGCCATCGCCTACTACCAGCAGGTCGGCCGGGCGGGACGCGCGCTGGCCGACTCCGTGGGCATCCTGCTGCGGGGCCACGAGGACGCGGACATCCAGAACTACTTCATCGCCACCGCCTTCCCTCCTCGCGAGAAGGCCGAGGCCATCGTGAACCTGCTCGAGAAGCGGAACAACCGGCCGACCTCGATCAACGACATCGAGGCCGAGGTCAACGCCCGCCGCAGCCGCATCGAGGCCATGCTCAAGGTGCTCGAAGTCGAAGGAGCGGTGGAGCGGGCGAGCGGCGGATGGCAGCGCACGGCCCAGCCGTGGGAGTACCCGCAGGAGCGCATCGACAAGGTCACCGCCCTTCGCCGCGAGGAGCAGACGGCGATGGGCGACTACGCCCGCACCGACACTTGCCGGATGGCCTTCCTGCGCCGGCTGCTCGACGACCCGGAGGTGGCCGACTGCGGTCGCTGCGACAGCTGTCGAGGCGAGCCGCTGTCCGCCGCGCTGGATCGGGACCTCGTGATCGCCGCCCAGCAGCACCTGCGGGCGGGCGCAGTGGTGATCGAGCCTCGCAAGCGTTGGCCGTACGGGCTCGAAGAGCCTCGAGGCAACCTCAAGAAGGACCGCCAGGTGCTGCCCGGGCGGGCCCTGGCCATCCTGGGTGACGGCGGCTGGGGTTCGGTGGTGCGAGAGGTGCTGCGCGGGGCCCCACTCGGTGATGACGTGATCGCCGCGTGCGTGCGGCTGATCGAGGCGTGGCGACCCGACCCCCGCCCGGCGTGGGTCACGGTGGTGCCATCAGCGTCTCGGAGCGAGCTGGTCTGCGACCTCGGCACACGCCTGGCCGCCGCGCTGTCCCTGCCGTTCGAGCCGGTGCTCGGCCGCGATCGCAAGGGTCGGCCGCAGAGGGAGATGGAGAACTCGGCCCAGCAGGCAGGGAACACCTACGGCGCGTTCGTGGTCGAACGAGGTCTCCCGACGGGGCCGGTGCTGCTCGTCGACGACACGGCCAGCTCGCGATGGACGCTCACCAGCGCCGGCTTCGCGTTGCTCGCCGCCGGCAGCGGGCCCGTGCTCCCGTTCGTTCTGGCCAAGGACCCCGGCGACTGACGGGTCCCGAGTGGGTCAGGAGCGCCCGATGCGCGCCGCTGCCTCTGCGGCCCGCTCCGCCATGACGACCGGGCGGCGTTGCAGGAAGTCGAGGTCCGCTCCGTCCTGGCCCATGGAGCCCCCGGCGTAGCGCGTGTAGACCCCGTCGGCCACGCAGGCCAGCTTCCAGTGGCCGAAGGCGGCGTAGTAGTCCATCTGCGACAGGTCCCGGCCGCTGACCTCGGCATACCGCTGGAGCAGATCGGCCCTCCGAGGGAAGCCCTCGGCCAGTGCGGGCGAGGAGTGGGAGGTGCCCGCCTCACCCGGATCGGGCCAGTACACGGACAGGATGCCGAGGTCGGCCAGCGGGTCCCCGAGCGTGCAGAGCTCCCAGTCGAGCACGCCCACCACCTGACCCGTCTCGTCGAGGATGCAGTTCTCCAGCTTGTAGTCGCCGTGGACGATCGTGGCGGGTCCCTGCTCCGGGATGCCCCTCAGCAAGATGTCGTGCACCTTGTCGACCAGGGGGATCTCCCTCGTCTTGGCGCTCTGGAACTGGCGGTACCAGCGCTTCAGCTGCCGCTCGATGTAGCCCTCCCGGCGGCTGAGGTCGCCCAGCCCGACCGCGTCCGGGTCGACGGCGTGCAGGTCGGCCAGCACGTGCACGAGGGATTCGGCGGCGGCCCGCCGCGCTTCGACGGTGAGGGCCGCTTCCGCGCCGGCCACGCTCCACAGGACGCTGCCGTCGACGAAGTCCATGACGTAGAACGGTGCGCCGTTCACTTCGGGATCCTCGCAGTAGCCCAGGGCGGCGGGCACGGGCACCGCGGTGTCACCGAGCGCCGAGATGATCCGGTGCTCGCGACCCATGTCGTGGGCGGTGGCCAGCACCTGCCCGAGCGGGGGGCGCCGGAGCACGTAGGCGTGGCCGGCCGAGTCCTCCACCTTGAAGGTCAGGTTCGACCGCCCCCCCACCAGCAGGGTGAACGTCAGCGGAGGGCGACAGCCGGCGACGTTGGCCGACAGCCAATCTTCCAACCGCTCCTGATCGATGCCGGCCGGGGCTGGGCTCACGGCCGGATTCTTGCCGGTTGCGGCCTACCATGCCGCGGCTGCAGCCCCGACCAGCAGCACGGAGGATGGCATCGACATGGACGGCGACCACCTGCCCGACGACCACCTGCCTCTCGACGACGTGCGGGTGCTCGATCTGACCGTCGCCCGGGCCGGGCCGACCTGCGTCCGCCAGCTGGCCGACTGGGGCGCCGACGTCATCCGCGTCGACGCGCCTGGCGCCGGCGGAGACGGCGTCGCCGGCGGCCTCCGTCACGGCTCGGACTTCCAGAACCTCCACCGCAACAAGCGATCGCTGACCATCGACCTGAAGTCGGAGGAGGGCAAGGAGCTCGTGTGGCGCCTGGCCGACCGCGCCGACGTGGTGGTCGAGAACATGCGGCCGCCGGTGAAGGAGCGACTCGGCATCGACTACGAGACCCTGAGCGCGCGCAACCCGCGCCTCGTCTACGGCTCCATCTCCGGCTTCGGCCAGACCGGTCCCTACGCCACCCGGGGCGGGGTCGACCAGATCGCCCAGGGCATGGGCGGCCTCATGAGCGTCACGGGCCGCCCCGACGGCGAGCCCACTCGTGTCGGCATCCCCGTGTCCGACCTCTCCGCCGGCCTCTACCTGGCCGTCGGCATCCTCGTGGCCCTGCACGACCGCGAGCGCACCGGCAAGGGGAGGTGGGTGCAGACCTCGCTGCTCGAGTCGATGATCGCGATGATGGACTTCCAGGCCGCTCGGTGGACGATGGACGGCGAGGTGCCCGGCCGGCAGGGCAACGACCACCCCACGCTGGTGCCCATGGGGTGCTTTGCCACCGCCGACGGGTTCGTCAACATCGCCGGGTCGAGCGGGCGGCTCCTTCGGAACTTCTGTCGGGCCATCGGACTGCCCGACCTTCCAGCCGACCCTCGCTTCGACTCGACCGCCAAGCGCTCGAAGAACCGCCTGGAGCTCAACGCCCTGATCAGCGAGCAGATGGCCAAGCGCACCAGCGAGGAGTGGGTCGAGGTGCTCAATGCCGAGGGCGTGCCCTGCGGCCCTGTCTACGGCGTCGACCAGGTCTTCGCCGATGCCCAGGTCGAGCACCTGGGCATGGCGACGCCGGTGGAGCATGCGGCGCTCGGACAGGTGGACCTCGTCCGCAACGCCATCACCATGAGCGGCGTGCCCTCGACCCTTCGCCGGCCCGCACCCGACGCCGGTGAGCATGCCGACGAGATCCTGACCGACCTCGGCTTGAGCGCCGACGAGATCGGTGATCTGCGCCGCCGCCACGTGATCTGACGCGCGAGAGTGACGGCATGACGACGGCATCGACGATCACGCACGACTCCGGCACCGACAAGCTCCTCGTGCAGGTCGACGACGGTGTGGGTCTGGTCACCTTCAACAACCCGGAGAAGCGCAACGCGCTGTAGGTCGAGGTGCGCACCGCGCTGCCGGGCGTGCTCCGCAACCTCGAGGCCGACCCCGGCGTGCGGGTGGTCGTCCTCACCGGGGCCGGCGGCAAGGCCTTCGTGTCCGGGGCCGACATCTCCGAGTTCGGCTCCAGCCGCACCACACCCGAGGCCCGGGCGGAGTACGACCGCGCCGGGGCGGAGAGCGGAGCGGCCTGGACCGCGGTGACCAAGCCGATCATCGCCATGATCCAGGGCTTCTGCATCGGCGGCGGGCTCCTCACAGCGATGCAGGCGGACTTCCGCATCTGCTCCGACGACAGCCAGTTCGGTGTGCCGGCCGCCAAGCTGGGCCTGGGCTACGGCTACGGCGGCGTGCAGTCGCTCGTAAACCTGGTGGGCCCGTCATGGGCGTCGGAGATCCTGTTCACCGCCCGTCGCCTCTCGGCGGCAGAGGCGCTGCACATCGGTCTGGTGAACCGGGTCGTACCGGCCGCTCAGCTCGAGGAGGCGGTCGGCGAGCTGACGACGATGATCAAAGGCAACGCGCCCCTCACCATCGCGGCGTGCAAGGCGGCCATCCGCGAGACCCAGCGCGATGCGGCCAAGCGCAACCTCGACCGCGTGTCGGAGATGACCGAGGCCTGCTTCCGGTCGGAGGACTACCTCGAGGGCCAGAAGGCGTTCATCGAGAAGCGCACTCCCAACTTCGTCGGCCGCTGAGCCGCGGCGGCCGCTCGGCCGGGGCGCTCAGGCGTCGCGGGGGAAGTCGAAGAGCTGGCGGGAGATGACGACGCGCTGCACCTGCGACGTGCCTTCGCCGATGTCGAGGATCTTGACGTCCCGGTAGAGCTTCTCGAGGTGACGGTCGTTGCGCACGCCGGCCTCGCCGGCGATGTCGAGCGCGGCGGCCACGGCCCGGAACACCACGGGCGGGGCGTAGAGCTTGGAGTATGACGCTTCCAGCGAGTTGGGCTTGCCCTGGCTCGCCAGCCAGACGGCGTGCATGCAGACGAGCCTGGCTGCGTGCAGGCCGCGGCGGATCTCGGCCAGCCGCTCGAGCGCCCGCTCGCGCCGGCGCCCATGCGCCGGATAGTCGTTCCGCACGATGTCGAGGGCGAAGTCATGGGCGGCGCGACCCATGCCCACGCCCTGAGCGGCGTGGATCGGACGGGTGGTGTTGAAGGTGGCCATGGCCCCTTTGAAGCCCTGACGGGACTCGTAGAACGCCTCGCCGCCGAGCAGGTTGTCCGCCGGGACGCGCACGTCGTCGAGCGAGAAGCTGCACGTCTCGTAGCCGCGCGAGCCCATCTTGTGCTCGATCTTGATGACGTCGAAGCCGGGTGTGCCCTGCTCGACCACAAAGGCGCGGTGGCCCTCGCGACCAAGGGACGGGTCGATCGTCGCCCACACGACCACCCAGTCCGCCCGGGCGCCGTTGGAGCAGAACATCTTCGAGCCGGTGAGCACCCACTCGTCGCCGTCCTTGCGGCAGCGGGTCTGGATGCGGGCCACGTCGCTCCCGGCACCCGGCTCGGTGAGTGACATCGCGCCCCAGTGGGCCCGTGAGTGATCGGTGAAGCCCTGGAGGAACCGCTGGCGCTGCTCGGGTGTCGCGGTGCTGCGGAGGGCGGCCCCACCGAGGCCCGGGCCGGGAAGGGAGAGCGAGACACCTCGGTCCCAGTAGGCGCTCTCCTCGGAGGTGATCAGCACCCGCATCGGCTTCCATGCCAGGGCTTCCGGGCTCTCCTCGCCCTCCCCGATGATGCGGCTGACCAGCCCGCCCTTGCGGGCACAGATGAGGTAGAAGGGGTGGTCGGCCGGCGGCGGAAGGGCGGTGCGGTCGCTCTCGAGGCCCATCGGCCGCATGTACTCCCGGCCCAGCTCGCGGACCTCTTCCACCATCTCCCGGGTGCGGCGGTCGAGCTCGATCATGCGAGCCCTGCCAGCGCCAGGTCCATGCGGTCGGGGACGTCGAGCACCTGGGCGGCCACGTCGTCCTCGGCGAGATCGTGCCCACCGGCCAGCAGCCCCAGCATGCGCGCCTCCCGGAACCGCTTCTCGGCCAGGTGGTCGACGAGGAACCCGTGCCCACCGAGCAGCTGGATGCCGAGGTCGGTGACCACGACCGCGGCGGGTACGGCTTCGAGCCAAGCTTGCGTGGCCCAGAACCCGGCGTGAGGGTCGCCCCGATCGAAGCGCACCGCTGCATCTCTCACGGCGAGCCGGGCGGCGTGGAGGTTGCAGGCCGCCCCGGCCAGCTCGAAGGCATTGCCCTGGTGGTGGGCCACCGGCTTGCCGAAGACGATGCGCTCGGTGGTGTACGCCACGGTCTCCTCGAAGGCGGTCTGGGCCACCCCCACGGCGACGGCGGCCAGCCACAGCCGGGCCCGGCCCCGCACGGCGAAGCCCTCACCTTCCTCGAGTCGCCACGTACCTGCCAGGCCGGCGGGGTCGAGCGGGCCGCTCGTGCCTCCCGACGCCTGGAAGGCGAGCGCACCCGTGTCCTCCGAGAGACCCTGCGGCGCCACGTCGTAGAGGCTGAGGGTGTCACCCTCGCTGGCGAAGACCCATCTCGGGGGCGGCCAGCTCGGCGCCCACTCGAGGCGGTGCGCCGCCGAGAGCTCGGCGTCGGGAACCACCAGCGCACACTGCGCGCTGCCGTCGGCGCATGCGTCGGAGATCTCGGCTGCGAGCGAATGATCGGGGCAGGCGATCAGCGCGCCGGCGGCCATGCCCGGTTGGTCCGCGGCGGGAAGGCCTCCGGCGTCCGCCGCGGCGAGCGTCTCGACCAGCACCACCTTGGCCAGGGCGCCCATGCCCTCCCCGCGCAGGCGGTCCGGCAGGTCGAGCGAACCGAGCGAGAAACCCCGAAGGACGTCCTGCACGGCGGTGCTCCAGCGGCCGTCAGCTTCGGAGGCTCGCTCGGAACCCACCAGCTCCCGCGAGGCGAAGCGCTCTGCCGCCTGCTGCAGCTCCTGCACATCAGCGCTGAGCGCGAAGTGGCTCTCGGTCGATTCGGAGGTGTCGGTCACGGCGCCCTTTGTGAGGAGTTGGCCACACCGTATCCAGGGCGCGAGACATCGGGCTGCTGGCACCGACCGGCCCTGGTGCGTCGACCTCGCCGGGAGGGGACAGGCACGACGGAAGCCACGCAGGAGTGCGGCGACTAGAAATGTGGCACTTCGTCGCATTTCGGGGGTTCGCAGTGAGCACGCCGCAGCAGCCGCCCCCTGGTGCGGAGGAGACGCCCGCACTGCCCCCGCTGCCGCCACTCCCGGACGACCGGACTCAGCCGATCGACCGCACCCAGCAGATCGTCGGAGCTCCGCCGGGCCCGCCAGACCCGATCGCTCCGAGCTTCGCGGCGCGCTGGCGCAACACGATCATCCTCGCTGCCGTCGTCCTCGTCGGCGTGCTCGTCGCCGCGTACTTCGTGCTGCGCGACGAGCCCGTGGTGCTCGAAGCCAACGGTGCCCGCATCACCAACGGCGACGCGGTCGTCGGGCAGGCCGAGGGCGTCTTCCGGCAGCTGGTGGAGGCCGACGGCGCGCATCCACCCAAGGGGGCCGGGTGCTGGTTCGCCCCGCCGGCGCAGACCATGGCAGCTTCCACCGCCCCGCCCCGCATCGCCTGCGGGCCCGTGCGCCTCGGGGTGTCCACCGCCGACGACAAGGTGTGGGTCACCGGAACCGTCTCCTACGCCAGCTCGGCGGGCACGCCGCCCGATGCGATCGGCACCTTCTCCAAGCTGACGGCGATCGAGGCACTGGACGCCGGCCGCCTGACACGCCCTGACGGCAAGGAGCCGCCCGGCGCCAACGACCTGCGCAGGCCCGATGACGTCCTGCGAACGGCCGAGGGAAAGCGCCTCATGGGGGTCACGGAAGGCCTGGCCTCAGCCGAGCGTGCCTTCGTGCGGGCCCTGGAGAGGGCCGAGGCCTCGGCACCCCCGGAACCCGCCTGCTGGTTCGGGGTCACGATCGGCGCCGCAAACCCGCGAGCCAGCGACGGTGCGGTGTACTGCGGCCCGGTCGTGCTGGCGTCGTCGGCGCCCGGAGCGGTGTGGCCGAGGTACACGTTCAGCTCCTCGACGGGCGACTTCTTCTCGACGGCCCAGATGGGCGCGGTCAGCATCTCGTCGGTCACCAGCACGCAGAAGCTGCCGCCGGGCACCGAGCTTCACCGTCCTGACGGCCGCGCCGCGCCGGACGGGAGCGATCTGGCCCCGCCGGATGCCAAGGCCCAGGCGGCGGGCTACCTCGACGTGGTCACGGACATCCCGGAGAGCCTCGTCCTGGCCAAGCCCAGGGGCGACGGAAGGCTCAACATCCCGTCGCGCTCGCTGGTGGTCGACGGCGTCGCCCGCGTGCCCAAGGTCGGCAGCGGCAAGACCGCCGTGGTGGCCGCGGCCGGCGAGGAGCTGGTCGTCGCCCGGTTCAGCCGCACGGCTCGCACCGGCTCGGCGCCGGCCGGCACCGCACAGGTCGTGGCGGGCACCATCCGCAAGCCCTTCACCGACTGGTCGAACCTGCCGGAGAAGGGCCTGGTCGTCGCCTCCGTGCCACGGGGGACGCCCGACGTCGCCCTCGAGGTGATCTTCGAGGGCGTGCCGCAGACGCTGTCGTTGGTGACCGGCGAGCGCGGGCCGGACGCTCGTGCTGCGCTCTACCGGGCCAACAGCTCTGTCGGGCTGGGCACACCGGTGTCGGTGCAGGCCGCGCTGCCCACAGGTGCGCCGGCGGGGGTGAGCGGCGTCGTCACCGAGGCGAAGCTCGAGGCTTGGCGCGAGCGCGTCGGGTGGGCTCCGGCCGGTCGGGCGTTCCTCTCCTTGACCGTCGACGCCTGGAAGGTCGATCGCCCCTGCTGTGCCGTCTCCAAGGTCGAGGTGGTGCAGGTGTGGACGGTGGCGCTACCGGACGGAACGGTGATCGAGAGCCGTCCCTTGGCGCCGGGGACCACGACCGCCGTCACCTTCGAGGTTCCCGAGACGATGACCACGGCGACCGTCCAGCTCTCCATCGCCGTGTCCTTCGAACAGGGCGGGGCCCCGGGGCAGGTGGCCGGTGGGCCCGTCGCGTTCCCGGTGCAGCTGCCGAGTTGAGCCGGCCCGAGTCGCCCGTGAGCACCGCGGCGGGGCACCACGAGGGGCCGCCCGGCGATGGCTCGGGCGACCCCCGCACCGCGCTGATCGGCGGGGCCGTGTTCCTGGTCAGCGGGGCCAGCCTGGTGCTGCACATCCTCACCGGCGCACCGCTGTGGGCTCTCCTGGCCGGTCTGGTCACCGGCGGCTGCCTGCTGGTGGCTCGCATCGTGTGGGCGCGACCCGCCAGTCGGGCGGAGTGGCTGACGAAGGTCTGGGTCGGGGTCGTCGTGGGCGTGGTGGCCACTGGCGCCTACGACCTGTCCCGCTGGCTGTTGGTCGGGCTCACCGGCATCCACCTGTCGCCGTTCAAGGCCCTGCCGTTCTTCGGCGAGGCGCTGCTCGGCGGGGTGGGCGGCCAGACGCTGCGAACAATCGCCGGCATCGGCTTCCACCTGCTCAACGGCGTCACGTTCGGCATCGCCTACACCGTCTGGTTCGCCCGGCGCAGTCCGTGGTGGGGTGTCCCGTTCGCCTTCGGGCTCGAGGCCTTCATGCTGGCGCTGTATCCCGGCTGGCTCGACGTCCGCTCGATCCAGGAGCTGACACAGGTGTCGGTGTTCGGCCACGTCGTCTACGGCCTCACGCTGGGGTGGGGAGCTTCGCTGGTGCTGCGGCGCCGGGCCCTCGCAGGCCATGGACCGGCGGGGGCGCCGACATGACAGCCGCCGCCGGGCGGCATGTCGACCCCGTCGAGGGGTTGGCCGTTCGGTTCTGGATCCGCTGGCCGCGGGCCGTCATACGCCGCTTCCCCTCTGCCTACGGAGTTGCCGGCGACGGGCACGTGCTCACCGCGCTTCCCCCGCTGGCCGTGCTCGCTCCGATCGCCGTCCTGCTCGGATCGTTCGTCATCGGCGCCGGGCGCCTCGGCTACGAGGAGATCTACACCGAGTCGCTGTTGGTGATGACCGTCTTCGTCGTGATCGGCGTGCTGTCGTCCCAGCTCGGCGTGCTGGCGGTCACCGGCTTCGCGCTGGGCGACTTCTTCATCGGCAGCACATCGGGCTCGCTGACCTTGGCGAGGATGGCGAACAGCGGTGAGCCCTTCTCCCAGGGACTCCTCGGGGATCTGGCCCGCATCCGGATCCCCTTGCTCATCACCTACCTGCTGCTGGCCGTCGCCGTCGTCGTGCTGCCGCGCACGGCTCGAATGCTGCTGCTGGCCGTGGGCCGGTGGCGGCGGATACCCACCGAGCTGGCGTGGCCTCTGGCCAGCGGGCTGTTCGTCGTCATCATCTGGATCGGGCTCAACACGTGGGTGGCGGCCGGGCCCATCCTGGTGCGTCCCCGCTTCACGTGGCTCGGTGGGGTCCCCACCCGGGAAGCCATCCAGCCGCTGCAGGCCGAAGGCGATCAGCTGTTGGCCATGGCCGTGGTGGCGGCCATCGTCCGGCAGATGTTGTACGCGGCTGCACTGTGGTGGCCCCCGGTGCGCGATCAGGTTCGCAGGGCGGAAGCCGACGCCGTCGTGCAGCGGCCCGGCGCCGAGCAGGGAGGCCTTGCTCAGGCCGGACCCGCGGGCCTGGGGGTCGGACGGCGCCTGCTCGGCGACATCGCCGCCTCCGCCCTGGCCACGCTCGTGCTGGCCGGGGTGCTCGAGCGGCTGTGGCTCTGGGTCTTGGCCTTCGGGGTGTTCCTCACGGTGCGGCTGCTGCGATCGGGCGTCCTGGCCGTCGGCCCGCTGAACATCTGGAAGACCCTCGTGGTCCGTGTGCCGGCCGTGGTGCGGGTGGTGCTGCTGTGGATCATCGCCCGGGTGACCACCGATGCGCTGGCCGGGCAGTTCATCAACAGCTACACGGGCGTGGCCTTGGTGGTCATCGCCGGAGCGGTCGTCGTCTTCCTCATCTTCCCGGGCACACCCCGTCCCGTTCCCGGTGACCCGTCCCCCTCCGCTCCGCCCCAGGGCCCCACCCCGGCGCCGACGTCGTGAGCGGCTCGCGGGCTCGAACCGTCCGACGCTCACCGAAGGTGCGGGTGCTCCGAGCGGTCGGCCGGGTCGCCCAGCTGTTGATCTTCGGCTGGCTGGTGGTGATGGTGATCTCGCTGCTCACCGCATCACCGGCGGCCGCGGACAACTGCAGCGTCTTCACCGACTGCTTCGGCGTGAGCAGCTCCGCGGCCGAGGCCACGTTCGGCTTGTCGCTCCTCGCCGGCTTGTCGCTCGTGCTCGACTTCGTGCCGATCGTGGGGGACGTCAAAGGCCTCGTCGAGGCCGGCACGGGACGGGACCTGCTCACCGGTGAAGAGCTGTCGCCTCTCGAGCGAGCCCTCGGCTTGATCCCGCTGCTGCCCATCGGTGATCTCGCACGGGCTGCCGGGAAGCTGGACGACATCGTCGACGTCGGCCGTCACGCGGACGATGTGCCGGTCGGCGCCGGGCGGGGCCCCGGCGGTGGCGGCCCACCGCCCGGTGGTGGCGGGCCTCCGGTTGGCGGCGGGCCTCCGCGTGGCGGTGGTGACGGGGGTGGTCCGCCTCGGGGCGGTGGCGGCGACGGGGGCGGCGGCCCGCCGAGAGACGATGGCGGCGGTCCGCCCCGCGGTGACGGGCCCGGCGGCACCAGGCCATCGAGGGAGCCCGGCGATCACACGCCCGACGGCCCTCGGACCCGCATTCCCCCGAAGAGCGACGACGCGACGCGACGCGGCCTCGAGAGGGAGAACGAGTCGGCCGACACCCTTGCCCGGAACGGCTACCGGGTCGAGCAGAACCCGAACGTCCCCGGCAACAAGAACCCCGACTTCCTCATCGAAGGCGAGATCTTCGACAACATGGCTCCGACCACGTCGAACCCCTACAGCATCTGGAGGAACATGCAGGCCGGCAAGATCGACTCGGGGCAGACCTCCCGCGTCGTGCTCAACCTCGATGGCAGCAACGTCTCTCTCGACGCCCTGCGCCAGCAGTTCGCCGACCACCCGATGCCCGGGCTCGACGAGGTGATCGTCATCAGGGACGGGGCGATCATCCCCTTCTTCCCATGAACAGGACACGCCATGGCGACTGAGCACCTGATGTACCTGGCCGCGCCGGGCCCAGCCGAAGAGGTCGCAGCCACGGTGCTGCGCGACGGGCAGGAGGGCGGTCTCATCGCCTCGGAGGTCACCGTCGCGTCGGTCATGGGTGAGGGCATCAACCTGGGCAGCGGTCTTCGGGTGCGGATCTCGCACGTCCAACCGGATCCGAAGGACCCCGTGGTCGCGGACATGCAGATCGTCCCCAACACGCTGTTCTACTTCCGGCTCCACAACCTGGAGGATCGCGAGCGGCAGACGGACGAGGTGGTGTGGTTGGCGCTCGACGCGCTCATCCGCTTCCCCGGTGACGCCGTGCTCACCTTCCAGCTCGAAGTCATCTGGCTGCTGCGCCGAGGTGACCAGCTGTGGCTCCACACTGAGCCCAACTTCTGGACGCCCGAGCGTCTGCAGATGGTGCCGATGCCCTACCTGCAGGCCGCCATGCACTTCCCGGACTGAGCGACCGCCGGTGGGATCAGAGGCGCGGCGTGCGGTACTGGTCGACGAACGAGCGCAGGACGGCCCGCCACGCGCCGGTGGCGGTGCGGATGCCGATGGGAGCCGTGACCGGGCCGGCGAAGCTAGCTCGGAGGTTGCTCCGGACGGCGGAGGACTCGACCGAGAAGCGCGCCGCGCCAAGGGGCTCGACGTCGAAGACGTCGGTGGTGCGGACGCCCTCCAGACCCTCGGGCAGCTCGGCACGGTCACAGAGGCAGTCGAGTGGCGCCCCCACGCGCCCCGCCCGTTCGTCGTCGTTCAGCACCCACGGCGCCGAGCCGGCGCTCCATGTCGCGGAAGCCCATGAGGCCGGTCGCTTCCCGAGGCGATCCGCACCCTTGCCGAGCAACCGGTGCCACCATCCGACGGTTGCCATCGGTCGGCCCGCGAAGCCGGTGTCCCCTCGGTCGGCGACAGGTCCGGTAGGTATCCCATCTGGTCGAGAGGGGTATCGGCGTCCTGTGCCGGCGAGATCGCCGGGCTCCTACGACCGAGAGCGTCCCGGCGCTAGCGTTCGGGCTGTGAACGAACAGCAGCTGCAGAAGGTCAAGTCCGAGAACGGGTTCATCGCGGCGCTCGACCAGAGCGGCGGCAGCACACCGAAGGCCCTCGAGCTGTACGGCGTCGGTAGCGACGCCTACTCGGGGGACGAGGAGATGTTCACGCGCATGCACGAGATGCGCAGCCGGATCATCACCAGCGCCAGCTTCAACGGCGACCGCGTGCTCGGGGCGATCCTGTTCGAGAACACGATGGACCGCCAGATCGAGGGGCGGGAGACGTCCGACTACCTCTGGAACGTGAAGAACGTCGTCCCCTTCCTGAAGGTCGACAAGGGCCTGCACGACGAAGCGAACGGCGTCCAGCTGATGAAGCCGATGCCCGACCTCGACGCGCTGCTCGCCCGTGCCGTCGGCAAGGGCGTGTTCGGCACGAAGATGCGCTCCGTCATCAAGCTGGCCGACAAGGCCGGGGTGGAGGCCATCGTCGATCAGCAGTTCGAGGTCGGCCGCCAGATCCTGGCCTCCGGCCTGGTGCCGATCCTCGAGCCGGAGATCGACATCAAGAGCCCGCAGAAGGACGATGCCGAGGTGCTGCTCAAGGACGCCATCCTCGATCGGCTCGACGAGCTCTCCCCGGACCAGCTCATCATGCTGAAGCTCACGCTTCCTGAAGTCGACGACTTCTACTCGGACCTGGTCCACCACTCGAACGTGGTGCGGGTCGTGGCCCTGTCCGGGGGCTACAGCCGCGAGGAGGCGAACGCTCGCCTGGGCCGCAACCACGGCGTCATCGCCAGCTTCTCCCGTGCGCTCACCGAGGGCCTGTCCGCTCAGCAGAGCGACGAGGAGTTCGATGCCGCCCTCGACAAGGCGATCGGCGGCATCTTCGCTGCCTCCAGCACCTGAGGCAGGCCGGTCCGCTCAGCGGGTGACCAGGCCGAGCACCGACGTCAGCAGGACGCCGGCGCCGAGCACACGCCGGAACGGGCTGTCACCGCGCAGGATCTCGTCCACCGCCCACCACGTCAGGCTCACGCCGCCCACCACGGAGACGGCCGTGCCGGCGTCGCCGTCGGGACGGAAGGCGAGCCGCACAGCCGTCGCCGCGAGGAAGATCCCCAGTGGAAGGTTGGGCCACTGGGCGATGACCAGCTCGTCGGTCTCGGGGTTGCGGAAGAAGCGGTCGAGGGCACGGGCCACCGCCGCACAGTAGGACGGGCTCGTCCGGCCGGCCCTCCGGCGTGGGTACCCTGTGACGCCGTGGACGGGGAGACGGTGGGTCTGCCCGTGGAAGTCGGCGGTCTCGCCGCCGACTACGGCGCCGGACCGGTGCTCCAGGGGATCGATCTCGAGGTGCCGGCGGGGGAGATCGTCGCCCTGCTCGGGCCGTCCGGCTGCGGCAAGACCACGCTGCTGCGCTGCCTCGCCGGCCTCGAGCAGCCCCGTTCCGGCACGATCCACATCGGCGGGGAGCTGGTGAGCGACGGCCGCCGGGTCACCGCGCCGGAGCACCGTCGGGTCGGGATGGTCTTCCAGGACGGCGCCCTCTTCCCGCACCTGTCGGTGGCCGCCAACGTCGGCTACGGGCTGCACCGAACCCATCGACGTGGTCCGAGGGTGGCCGAGCTGCTCGAGCTGGTGGGCCTGGGCTCGCTGGCCGACCGGCTGCCCGGCACCCTGTCGGGCGGTCAGCAGCAGCGGGTGGCCCTGGCCCGGGCGCTGGCGCCCCGTCCCGGTGTGCTGCTGCTCGACGAACCCTTCTCCAGCCTCGACGCCGCCCTGAGGGTGCAGCTGCGCACCGAGGTGCGGCGCCTGGTGAGCAGCGTCGGGGTGACCACGGTGTTCGTGACCCACGACCAGCAGGAGGCGCTGGTGATGGGCGACCGCGTCGTCGTGATGCGTGAGCGAGTCGTCGAGCAGGTGGGCACACCGAGCGACGTCTACGCCCGCCCGGCCAACCCCTGGGTGGCGACCTTCGTGGGGGAGGCCAACGTGCTGTCGGGTTCGGCCACCGGACACCAAGCGGAGACGGCCGTCGGCCCGGTGCCGATCCGCCGGCCGGCCGACGGACACGTGCGGGTGCTGTGCCGGCCCGAGCAGCTCGCCATCGAGGTCGGCGGGTCGGGCCGGGTGCTCGAAGCCGAGTACTTCGGCCAGGACAGTCGCTACGTCGTGAGCCTGGCCAGTGGAGCCGAGGTGGGCGTTCGCCGAGTAGGGGTGCCGGCGTTCGGACCAGGTGACGCAGTCACCGTTCGCTTCACCGGCGCGCCGACCGAGTCCTGGCCGATCTGAGGGACACCTGAGGTCGGTCCGAGCCGGCCCGTCAGACGGCTTCGAAGCTGGCGACCATGCCGGCCTCGAAGTGCGGCGTCGCGCCCGGGGGAGCCAGGTTGCAGAACGCGACGTAGCGGCCCGGCGGGATCACGAAGCTGTTCTGGCAGAGCTTGTTGCGCCCGAACGCCTCCATGCGCACGATCGGTGTGAGGCCGTCGGTGACGACGCGACCGTTCGCCACGGGCAGGTCGGCGGGGGAGGCGGCCGCCACGATCCACAGCTCGTGGTCCGAGGTACCGATGTTCTTCACCAGCACCTGGTTGACACCGGCCGTCACCGACGCCGGCACGGTGATCGCCGTGTCGTCCAGGCTGACCTCGAGCCGGCTCGTCGGCAGGCGGGTGGTGGCGCCTCGGGTGACGCAACCGGCCGCGACCGCCGACACCGAGCCACCTCCCTCGGATTCCCCGCCGATGACGTTGACCGAGCCGTCTTCGGCACGTGCGTCGCGCACCGACGCACCGTCGTCCTTGCTGCAGGCCCCCATGGCCAGGACCAGCACCAGGCCGAGCACCGGGGCCGGTAGCCGAGCCATCCGAACTCCGTTAGGCCGACCGAAGGAGAACTTCATGGCACGGCTAAGTTGGCAGGCGTGCGCCGCACCCGTCAACTCCTCTGCATCCTTCTGGCCGGCGTCGTCCTCGCCGGCTGCGGCCTGGGTGGAGGCGGCGACGAAAGCGCCCAGCGGGTCACGATCTACACCGGTCGCACCCAGAACCTGATCGAGCCCATCCTCGAGCGCTTCGCCAAGGAGACGGGCATCGACGTCGACGTCCGCTACGGGCAGTCCTCTGACCTCGCCCTGCTGATCGACGAGGAGGGCGGCAGGACGCCGGCCGACGTCTTCCTGTCCCAGACGCCCAGCGCCGTCGGGTACCTCGATCACAAGGGACGCCTGGGCCGCCTCCCCGACGACGTGCTCTCCCTGGTGCCGCCCACGGCTCGTGCCGACGACGGCAGCTGGGTGGGCTTCTCCGGCCGCAAGCGCGTGCTCGTCTACAACCCGGCCAAGGTGCCCGCCGCGACCCTGCCCCGGAGCGTGCTCGACATGACCGGGCCGCAGTGGAAGGGGCGCGTCGGCATCGCCCCCCCCAACGCGTCGTTCCAGGACTTCGTGTCCGCCATGCGGGTCAAGCTCGGCGACGATGCCACCTCCCGCTGGTTGAAGGGCATGGCCGACAACGACGCGTTCACGTTCGCCAACAACACCGCGATCGTCGCCGCCGTGGGCCGGGGCGAGATCGACGTGGGCCTCGTCAACCACTACTACGTGCTCCAGGCCAAGGCCGAGAATCCCAGCTTCTCCGCCCTGAACCACGACTTCCCGTCCGACGACCTCGGCAACCTGCTGATCGTCACCGCCGCGTCGATCGTGAAGGGGTCCAAGCACACCGAGGAGGCGACGGCGCTGGTGCGCTACCTCCTGCAGGAAGACGCGCAGCGCTACTTCTCCGACCAGACCTACGAGTACCCGCTCGCCGCCGGGGTCGCACCGAGCTCGGCCCTGCCGCCGATGTCGTTCGACCAGGTGGAAGGCGTCGACTTCGATCGGCTCGGCGGCGACCTCGAGTCCACCCGCGCCCTGATCCGGGCCGCCGGGCTCGAGGGCTGAGGCCTCGTGGCGATCGCCGAGCTCGCCACCGCCACACCGGTCATCCCGGCTCTCCCTAAGGGCCCGGCCGCCCCTCGGCCGCCCCTGTTCCTCCGGGTCACCGCGCTCGCCACCGCCCTGCTGTTCGCCGCGCCCGTCGGCTACGTGCTGTGGCGAGCTCTCGGCCTCGGCGCGGACGTCGGTCAGCTGGTGGACGAGATCGGGCCACCCCTGTGGCGCACGGTGCAGCTGGCCGTGCTCACGAGCACGACCACCGCGCTCCTGGGCACCGGATTGGCCTGGCTCCTCGTGCGCACCGACCTGCCGGGCCGCTCGGTGCTCCGGGGGCTGGCGCCCCTTCCGCTGGTGTTCCCCTCCTTCGTCGGAGCCGCCGCCTTCATCGCCGGCCTGGCCCCCGGCGGCGCGCTGAGGGGTGCCCTCGAGCTGGTGGGCGTCGACGCACCCGCCCGGTTCCGCGGTCTCGGGCCGTCATGGCTGGTGCTCACCCTCTTCACCTATCCCTACGTCTACCTGCCCGTGGCCGCCCGGCTGCGGGCGCTGCCTCCGTCATGGGAGGAGAGCGCCCGGCTCCTGGGCGACACCCCGCGCCGGCTCTTCGGTCGGGTGATCCTCCCTCACCTCCGGCGGGCGATCCTCGGCGGTGGCCTGCTCGTGTTCCTCTACAGCCTCAGTGAGTTCGGAGCCGTGCAGCTGTTGGGCTTCGACACCCTCACCCGCGTCATCTACGCCACCCGGCTGGTCGACCGGGCGCAGTCGTTCGGAGCCGCCAGCGTGCTCCTCGTGCTGGCCGTCGTCGTGGTGCTGGCCGAGCGCCGGATGGCGGGCGCCTCGCTCGCCGTCGGTCGCAGCGCCGATCGCCAGAACCGGCCCGTCGCCCTCGGCCGATGGCGGTGGCCCGCCCTCGCCGGGGTGGTGGCCGTCCTGTTCGTCGGGCTGGTCGTGCCGTTGCTCTCGCTCGGCCAGTGGGCCCTGCGCGGCTTGACGGCGGGGAACGGGCCGGGCGCCAACCTCGCCGACGAGCTCGGTTCGCTCCGTCTGCCCGCCTTCGCGACGGCCCAGCTGGGGCTGGGCGCCGGCGTGCTCACGGTGGTGGCCGTGTTCCCGTCCGCCTACCTGTGCGCGCGCTACCGCAGCCGGTTGGCGGGCATCGTGTCGGCTGCCGTGCTCGGGGGCTTCGCCATGCCAGGCCTGGTCATCGCCCTCAGCCTGGTCTTCTGGTCGCTGAACGTCCCCGGCTTCGACCGCTTCTACCAGTCGGTGCCCCTGCTGCTGGCGGCCTATGTCGTCCACTTCGGTTCCCAGGCGATGCGGGCCACGGAGCTGGCCGTGGCCGCCGTGCCGGACCGCCTGCGTGAATCGGCACGCCTGCTCGGCGCCTCCCCGATGCGACGGGCGACGTCGCTCGAGGCTCCCCTCATGCGGCCCGGCCTCCTCGCCGCCGTGGGCCTGGTGCTGCTCGCGACGGTCAAGGAGCTGCCGGCCACGCTGCTGCTCGCCCCCACCCGCGTCGACACGCTCTCCACGCGGCTGTGGAAGTCCTTCGAGGAGGGCTTCCTGGCCGAGGCCGGCCTCGCGTCGCTGGCCCTCGTCGCCGTGTCCGGCCTGCTGACGTGGCTCCTCGTCCTGCGGCGGGCGCACCACCTCGCGTGAGCGGTTCCCGGTGGTGATCGGGCCACTGGCCCGACCACTGATCGTCCTCGGCGCAACCGTCACCGCAGTCACCGCCCTCGGCGTCCCCGCCCACGCCACCTATGGCGCGCGCGTCACGGCGGACGAGCCGCAGTACCTCCTCTCGGCCCTGAGCCTCGGGCGCGACGGCGACCTCGACATCGCCAACCAGATCGAGGGCGAGGCGTTCCGCCCGTTCCACCGGGTCGACCTCGACCCGCAGACGGTTGCCCTGGGGGCGGAGGGGCGCCACATCAGCCCGCACGACCCCGGGCTGGCGATGTTGCTCGCCGTGCCGGCGCGCCTCGGTGGCTGGATGGCGGTGAAGGCGGCGCTGGCCGGCGTGGCCGGTGCGCTCGGCGTGGTCACCGCCTGGCTGGCCGTGCGGCGGTTCGGCGTGGCGCCGCGGACGGCCGTCTGGGTCACCGGCACGTTCGCCTGCTCGGCTCCGCTGGCCACCTACGCCACCCAGGTGTACCCGGAGATCGTGGCCGCCCTCGCCACCACGGTCGCCGTGGCCGCGGTCACCGGGAGCATGCAGCGACGGGGCTCGGTGGTGCTGGCGGCCTGCGTCGTCGCGCTGCCATGGCTGTCGGTGAAGTACGTGCCGGTCGCCGTGGCGCTCGTGGCCGTGGCGCTCTGGCGGCTGCGCCATCGGCCGAGCGCCGCCGTGCGCCTCACGGTGGTGCTCGGCTCCATGGCGCTCCTGTACCTCGTCGTCCATCACCGGCTCTATGGCGGCTGGACCCCCTACGCGACGGGTGACCAGTTCGCCCGCACCGGCGAGGCGTCTGTGGTGGGCTCGTCACCCGATCTCGTCGGTCGCAGCCGTCGCCTCGTCGGCCTGCTGGTCGACCGCGGGTTCGGTCTCGGGGCGTGGGCACCGGCGTGGTTGTTCGCTCCCGTGGCGGCCGGCGCGATGGCCCGCCTCCGGCCACGGGGCGGCGGCGTCCTGGCCGTGGTGGTCGCCGCCGGCTGGCTCACCGCATCCTTCGTCGCTCTGACCATGCACGGGTGGTGGTGGCCGGGCCGCCAGCTGGTGGTGGTGCTGCCGTGCGTGGTGGTGGCCGTGGCCTGGTTGGCCGACCGCATGCCCCGCCTCCGACCGTGGGTGGCCTCGGCCGGGGCGGCCGGCGTCATCACCTGGTGCTGGACGACGTTCGAGGCCGTGACCCGGCGACGCGCGCTGGTGGTCGACTTCACCTCCACGGCCAATCCGCTCTACCGCTTGTGGAGACTGGTCCTGCCCGACGGCCGCGCCGCGACCACCGGTGACGACGTCCTCCTGAGCGTCTGGGCCGTGGCGGTGCTCGCCTCGGCCGGCGCCGGCTGGTTCTGCACCCGGCGGATTTCTTCCGGCCGCCCGGCCCCACGTAAGGTACGCCTAACAACTTCCGGAAGGTGAGACGATGAAGCGGACTTGGGTCGGGGCACTGTTGGTCGGAGCACTTGCGCTCAACGCGTGCGCAAGCGACGGCGACGGCGACGGCGCCGCGCCGCAGCAGAGCCCTCCCGACGCCGCGGCGGCCAAGGTCGGCTTCGACTCTGGCTTCGGGCGCGACGGCTTCGCTGCGGTGCCGATGTCGACCACCGACCCCGACCGGATCACAGCCGTCACCGTCGGGCGCGACGGCAAGGTGTACGCGGCCGGCCACCTCACCAGGGCCGGCGACCAGCACATGGCCGTGACCAGGCTCGGAGCGGACGGGAAGCCGGACGCCACGTTCGGCACCGCCGGCGTCGCCACCGTCAACGCGTCGGTCGGCACGACCGGGGAGGTCGCCCGCGGCGTGGCTCTGCAGTCCGACGGCAAGGTGGTCATCACCGGCTCGGCCGAGCACGACGCCACCGCAGCCGGCGACGCAGCCAAGGACACCGACATCGTGGCCGCCCGGTTCGACACCTCGGGGAAGCTGGATCCCACGTTCGGCACCGGTGGCATCGCCCGGTTCGACCTCGGCACCGGTCGAGCCACCTCCGCCACCGCCTTCACCGGTGATACGTCGTGGGGCTTGGCGGTGCTGCCGGGCGACAAGCTCGCCGTGTTCGGCACCAGGCTGGCCGACGGCGCCGACCGCACCGACGCCGACTACGTGCTCATCGGCCTCACCGCCGCCGGCGCCCTCGACCCCGCCTTCGGCACGGCCGGGGTGACGACCGTCGACCTCGACAACAGCGGCGACACCGCCCGCACCGTCGGTGTGCACGGCAACAAGCTCCTGGCCACCGGCTACTCGCGGGACGGCGACGGGATCGTCAGCCCGGTGCTCATCCGCACCTCCTTCGACGGCAAGCTCGACACCGCCTTCGGCACCGGCGGGGTGGCGAACCACGAGCTCCTCCCGGGCGTGGCCGAGTCGTACCAGTTCGGCGTGCAGGGCGACAGCTACGTGCTGGCCGGTTACGGGCGTGGGGCCGACAGCACCGAGAAGGTCGATCTCATCGCCTACCGCTTCACCGCCAACGGTCAGTGGGACAAGACGTTCGGCACCGGCGGCCTGACCCGGGTCGACGTGGCCAAGGACGACGACCGTGGCCGCGACCTCGCCGTGCTGCCCGACGGGCGCATCCTCGTCGTCGGCAGCGGCAAGGAGACCGCCGCCAAGGTGGGGCCCATGGCCGTGCTGCTCTCGAAGGACGGCGCTCCGGTCGCGAACTTCGGCAACGGAGGACGCGTCATCTCGGACTTCGGCGGCCCGGCCGACAGCTGGTACGGCGTCGCCCTGAGCCCGGACAAGAAGTCGGCGTACCTCGTCGGCTACAAGGGCACCAACGCCACCAGCGGCGGCAACGACGACGCGGTCGTGGGCCGCATCACCCTCTGACCCCGGCCCCACCTGGGTAGGGGCGAGGCGTGACCGACGGGGCCGACCAGCTCGGCCAGCCCGACGACCTGCGGGTCAGGGGCTGCATGCAGCGGGAGGTGAGCGCCCGTGAGCGGCTGGCCGAGCACCTCTACGAGCGGCTCCACCCGGTGATGGCCGCTCTCGGGCTGCTCTTCCTCGTCGTCGTGCTGGCCCAGAGCGGGGCGCGGGAGGGCTCGGCGCTGCATGCGGTGCTGCTGACCGCGAGCTGGCTGCTGTGGGCGGTCTTCGCGGTCGAGTACGGCCTGCGGCTGGTGATCGCCCCCTCGACCGGGGCGTTCCTGCGCCGCACGTGGTGGCAGCTGCTGTTCCTGCTCGTGCCGTTCCTCACCATGATCCGCGCCCTGCTCGTGCTGCGGATGGCGCGTCCCACCCGCGTCGCCCTCGCCGCCTTGCGCGGCGGCCGCTCGGCGAACGCCACCCTCACCGGTCGCGGTGGGTGGATAGCGATGCTGACCGCGGTGGTGGTGTTCGGCGCGGCCGACGTCCTCTACCGGAGCGGCGCGGTCGAACCGTACGGCGCCGCGCTGCACGCGGCCGCCCTCGGCGCGATCACCGGCGAGCCGCTCGGCCGCGACGACGCTCTCGCCCAGGTGCTCGATGTCGTCCTCGGCATCTACGCCGTCGTCGTCTTCGCCGCGCTGGCCGGGCTGCTGGGCGCCTACTTCCTCGAGCGCAAGCGCGAGCTGCAGCCAGAGGCGGCGCGAGGGTGAAGCCATGCGGATAGAGGACTACGCGCTCATCGGTGACACCCAGACCGCTGGCCTCGTCGGGAGGAACGGGTCGATCGACTGGCTGTGCCTGCCCCGCTTCGACTCCGGCGCCTGCTTCGCCGCCCTCCTCGGCGATCGTTCGAACGGTCGATGGAAGCTGGCTCCGGCGGGGGAGGGGCACCGCGTCGAGCGCCGGTACGTACCTGGGACGCTCGTGCTGGAAACGACGTTCCACACGCCAGAGGGTTCGGTGCGCGTGACCGACTGCATGCCCGTGCGCGGGAAGGCCCCGGACGTCGTTCGCGTGGTGGAGGGCCTCACCGGTGCCGTGCCCATGGAGATGGACCTCGTCGTGCGGTTCGACTACGGCTCCACCGTCCCTTGGGTTCGCCGCATCGACGGGACCCTGTCCATCGTCGCCGGACCGGACGCGCTCGAGCTGGTCGCCGGCGTGCCCGTGCACGGGGAGTCGCTCTCGACCGCGGCCGACTTCACGGTCCGTCCGGGGGACCGAGTGCCCTTCGTGCTCACGTGGCACCCGTCCAGCGAGCCTCCGCCCGTGCGTGCCGATCCCCACCACGCCGTGCCGGACACGATCGCCTGGTGGCAGGCCTGGTCCGAGCGCTGCTCCGGAGGTGGTCGGTGGCACGAGGAGGTGCGGTCCTCGCTCGTCACGCTCAAGGCCCTCACGTATGCGCCGACCGGTGGCATCGTCGCCGCGCCGACCACGTCGTTGCCCGAGGTGATCGGCGGCGTACGAAACTGGGACTACCGCTTCTGCTGGCTCCGCGACGCCACCTTCACGCTGCAGGCCCTCCTGGCGGCCGGCTACGACGGTGAGGCGGTGGCCTGGCGGGACTGGTTGCTCCGAGCGGTGGCCGGGGACCCGTCACAGCTGCAGGTGATGTACGGCGTAGCCGGCGAGCGGAGACTCCCCGAGCTGGAGCTGCCCTGGCTCCCCGGCTACGAAGGCAGCGGTCCGGTGCGCATCGGCAACGGCGCCGCCGTGCAGCGCCAGCTCGACGTGTACGGCGAGGTGATGGACGCGCTGCACCAGGCGCGCGTGGCCGGCATCGCGCCGGATTCGACCGCGTGGGACGTGCAGCGGTCGCTGCTCGAATGGCTCGAGTCAGGCTGGAGGGAGCCCGACAGCGGCCTCTGGGAGGTGCGGGGCGAGCCGCGGCACTTCGTCCACTCCAAGGTCATGTGCTGGGTTGCGTTCGACCGGGCGGTGCGTGCCGTGGAGGGGTTCGGTGGCGAGGGGCCGGCCGACCGGTGGCGCGCGTGCCGGGAGGAGGTGCATCGCGAGGTCTGCGAGCAGGGGTGGGATCCTGAGCGCCGCACCTTCACGCAGTCCTACGGCTCGAAGGAGCTCGACGCCAGCTTGTTGATGATCCCGATGGTCGGGTTCCTGCCCACGGGCGACGCGCGGGTGGCGGGCACGATCGACGCAGTGCGGCGGGAGCTGAGCGTCGACGGCTTCATCGAGCGCTATCCCACCAGCGAGGGCATCTCGGTCGACGGGCTGCCCGGCCGGGAGGGCGCCTTCCTGCTGTGCACCTTCTGGCTGGCCGACGCACTTGCGCTGACAGGTCGGAGCGAGGAGGCCACGCCGATCTTCGAGCGGCTCGTGGGCCTCGCCAACGACGTCGGCCTGCTCGCCGAGGAGTACGACCCGCGAGACGGGCGCATGCTGGGCAACTTCCCCCAGGCCTTCTCCCACGTCGGGCTGGTGAACACTGCGCTGAACCTCACCGAGGCGACGGGTCCGACGTCTCGCCGCAACGAGCTCTGAGGACGTATCCGCCGCGATCGTGGCCGGCTGCGCCAGAGTTCACCCGATGGCCGCTCGCCGGACCCGGCCCGGCTGCCCCGGAGCCACCTCGTCTCCGTACCGTGGCCCTGTCACCCCAACCGACGGAGGACACCTGCGAGATCTCGCCGACCGTGGCTGCACAACCCGGACCAGGACCGGCAGCAGACGGAGCCGGGCCACGCCGCCCCTCGTGATCGGGCACCGCGGGGCCAGCGGCTACCGACCGGAGCACACCCTCGAGGCGTACCAGCTGGCGATCGACATGGGCGCCGACTTCATCGAGCCCGACCTGGTGTCGACCAGGGACGGTGTCCTCGTGGCCCGCCACGAGAGCGAGATCTCCCGCACGACCGACGTTGCGCGGCGGCCCGAGTTCGCGCACCTGCACACCACCAAGGTCATCGCCGGCGCCACCGTGTCGGGGTGGTTCACCGAGGACTTCACCCTCGCCGAGCTCCGCACGCTTCGCGCGGTCGAGCGCCTGCCGCAGCTCCGGCCGGCCAACACCGCCTTCGACGGCCTCTTCCAGGTACCGACCCTGGCCGAGATCGTCGACCTGGCGCAGCGCAGGGGTGTCGGCATCTATCCCGAGACCAAGCACCCGACCTACTTCGCCGGGATCGGCTTGCCCCTCGAGGAGCCTCTGGTCGCCACGCTGGAGGCGAGCGGGCTCCGCCACCGCACCTCGCCCGTGTTCATCCAGTCGTTCGAGCCGTCCAGTCTGCGGAAGCTGGCGGAGATGACCGACGTGCGACTCGTGCAGCTGCTCTCGGTCACCGGTCGACCGCACGGTTCCGAGAGCACGGGCGACCGTCGCAGCTATGCCGAGATGGCGGCACCACTCGGTCTCCGCGAGATCGCCGGGTACGCCGACGGCATCGGTCCGGCCAAGGAGCTGATCGTCCCTCGTGGCGAAGACGGCGGGCCCATGACCCCGACCTCACTGGTGCTCGACGCCCACGGTGCCGGGTTGGTGGTGCATCCCTACACGTTCCGCCGGGAGAACGGCTTCCTCCCGCTGCACCTGAGCGCCGGGAACCCGACCGCTCCCATGTACGCCCAGGCGACGGGTGACCTGCTGGCCGAGCTTCGGCTCTTTCTCGAGCTCGGGGTGGACGGCGTCTTCACCGACAACCCGGACGTCGCCGTGGCCACCAGGACCAGGATGCTGGCGTCACGCCCCCTCAACGGCTGCGCCCGAGCCGGCTAGGCCCAGGCCCGAGCGGGGGCGGCTAGCCGGCGGTGCCAGGGCTCTGCACAGGCCCGTCCTCGCTCGTGGCGAGCAGCTCCGTGGCGAAGACCGGCACCGGCGAGCCCGCCTTGCGTGCCAACCGGCGCAGCATCCCCGCGGCCTCCGCGGCGCTCGCGTTGTGGCGCTCCATGAGCAGGCCCTGGGCTTGCCCGATCACCTCGCGGGCCTGCAGGGCGGCGCGGACCCGTCGGCCCATGCGGACGTCGGTCGGGTCGGCACTGCTCAACATGGCGGCCACCTCACCCGACAGGTCCCACTCCTGATCACCGGCCTGTTCCGTCGCCTGCGACGTCGGCACCTCGTCGACCACCAGCCGGTCCGCACCCGTGACCTCGAACAGGCGCCGGGACCGGGCCGGCAGCGAGCGCACATGCAGCGCGCCGCCTTCGGTCGCGACACGGGTGGCTGCCGCAAGGATCACGTTGAGGCCCGCTGCGCCGAGGAACTCCAGGCGAGCGAGGTTCACCACCACCTCCGCGTGGCCGAGGTCGACCAGCGCAGTCACCACGCGCCCCAGCGTGGGCGCAGTCAGCACGTCGAGGTCACCCTGCACACCCACGACCACCCGCTCGCCCTCGTAGCTGATGGACAGGCGGAACGCGCCGAGGTCTGACGTGGTCACCGGCGGATCACGGCGGAGATCATGGCCGACCCCGGAAGCGCACGACCATTTTTACCAATTGTCTCCCTCTCATCGGTACGCTTTCAGGCCGACGTGAGAACGTCGCCCGTCCAGACCACGCGCGGGTTCAGCCAGCACGGTGTCGATGGTGAGCAATGGTCAAGGCAGAAGCTCGCGGCGGTGCTCAGCGAGTTCGCACGCACGGTGATCACGGACTTCCCCACGCAACGAATCCTGGATCACCTGGTCCAGCGCATCGTCGAGATCGTCCCCGTGACGTCGGCCGGCGTCAGGCTGATCTCCCCGGGCCGGGCGCCTCAGTACGTCGCGTCCGACTCGGACGCGCTGCGGTTCGAGCGGCTGCAGACCAGGATCTGGGAAGGGCCCTGCCGAGCGGCATACGAATCCGGCGAGGCGGTGGAGGTGCCGGACACTCGCACGGAGACCCGCTTCTCCATGTTCGGCTCTGCAGCCGCGATGGCCGGGATAGGAGCGGTGTTCGCCTTCCCCCTTCGGCACGGCGCCAGCCGGCTGGGTGCGCTCGACCTCTATCGCGACACGCCCGGCCCCCTGGACGCGAATGACATGGCGGCGGCCCAGACGCTCGCCGACGTGACCGCGGCCTACCTGCTCAACGCGAGGGTTCGCGACAGCGCGCTGGAGGCGTCAGAGGTCCTCCACCACACCTCGATGCACGACGGGCTGACGGGGCTTCCCAACCGCCTCCTCCTGCAACAGCGGCTGGAGCACGCGGCCCAGCGGGCTCGGCGCTCCCACTCGAGCGCAGCCATCTGTTCGTCGGTCTCGACCGGTTCAAGGCAGTGAACGACACCCACGGTCACCACGTCGGGGACGACCTGTTGGTGGCGGTCGCACGCCGGCTGTCGGGCCTGGTGCGGCCGGGCGACACCTTGGCCCGCGTCTCGGGCGACGAGTTCATCTTCCTCTGCGAGGACCTTCGCAGCCCCGACGACGTGGAGATCCTCGCCCGGCGCATCGACGATGCCTTCGTCCAGCCGTTCGTGCTGGGCTCCATCCGGCTCGTGTCACCGTCAGCGTGGTGCAGATCGTGAAGATCGATCAGAGCTTCGTCGCCGACATCGGCAACAGCCCGACCGCCGGGGCGATCCTGGCCGCAGTGACCGACCTGGCCCACGTGCTCGGCCTCACGGTCACCGCCGAAGGCGTGGAGACGGAGCGTCAGCGCGAGGACGTCCGTGCCATCGGGTGTGAGTCGGCTCAGGGCTACTACTTCGCCGAGCCCATGTCAGCGACGGGAATCGCCGACATGCTCGAGGTCCTGAGCAACGGCGCACCGTGCCTTCCTGCGCCCGACAGCATGGCGAACGCCTCCTAGAGTCCAGCCATCAATACACTTCGACCTGCCGTGCACGTGTCCATCGACCTCCGGAGAGCAGGCCGGTGAACCGGTACGAAGGGCTGCGGGAGGACCTGGAAGCGGCGATTCACGGCCCGGGTGACGGGTCGGAGGCTGCGGACCGCCTCTGCACGGCCTGCGTCGAGCTGCTCCACGTGGACGGCGCGGCGGCCTCCTTGATGCACGAGGGAGCCAGCCAGGGAACGTTCGGCTCGAGCGGCGAGCTGAGCAGGCGGTTGGACGAGATGCAGTTCACCCTCGGCGAGGGTCCCTGCATGGATGCGTTCGCCAACCGTGTACCGGTGCTCGTGCCCGACATCGGGCACGTCACCGGGCAACGCTGGCCGGCCTTTGCAGGCGCGGCCATCGAGGCCGGCGTCCACGGCGTGTTCGCGCTCCCGGCCGGGATCGCCGGCAGCTTCGTCGGGGTGCTCGACCTGTTCCGCCACGACCCGGGCCCGTTGTCCGGTGACGATCTGGACGGCGGCATGCTGGCGGCCGAGCTCCTCGCCGTGCCGCTGCTCGACCTCCTGGCCACGGACGACGACCAACGCGACGAGGACGGGGTGTCCAGCCTGGCTGCCCTCGAGCGGGTCGAGGTGTACCAGGCCACCGGGATGATCATGGCCCAGCTGGATGTCGGCCCGACCGAGGCGTTGGTGCGGCTGCGCGCCCACGCGTTCGCCACGAACCAGACGGCCAGCGAGGCGGCGTGGGCGGTCGTCGAGCGACGGCTGCGACTTCCGAAGGACGCCTGGCGTGAGCCCGGGGCCGCAGACGCCGGAGCAGCGCCTTGACCGTGGACCGCGAGCGCGAGGTCACCTCGGCGTTCGTAAACCTGGCCAACAGCCTGGTGGACGACTTCGACGTGGTCGAGCTGCTGAGCGCCCTCACGACCGAGTGCGCGCGCCTGCTCGACATCGCCTCGGCGGGGGTGCTCCTCGCCGACCGGCGGCGGGTGCTGCACGTGCTGGCCGCGTCGTCAGAGGCCACGCGCAACCTCGAGCTCTTCCAGCTCCAGCGGGAAGAAGGACCCTGCCTGGACTCGTACCACGACGGCGCAGCTGTGAGCGTTCCCGATCTCGAGCGGGAAGCCGAGCGCTGGCCGCAGTTCGTTCGGGCGGCAACCCAGGCGGGGTTCGCCTCCGTGCACGCGGTCCCCATGCGCGTGCGGGGGCATCGGCTGGGCACCCTCGGCCTCTTCGGCCGGCACGTGGGATCGCTTCGTGAGGAAGACCTCAGCCTGGCCCAGGCCCTGGCCCACGTCGGCAGCGTGGCCGTCGTGCACGGCACTGCAGTGGCGGATCAGGCTGCGTTGGCCGCTCAGCTGCAGACGGCTCTGGAGAGCCGCGTGGTGCTCGAGCAGGCCAAGGGGGTGCTGTCGCAGGTAGGCGACCTCGACATGGACGGCGCCTTCTCGGCCCTGCGCTCGTATGCCCGCAGCAACAACGAGCGCCTGGCGGAAGTGGCTCGCGCCGTCGTGTCCCGTGAGCTCGCCGCCGGCCAGCTTCTCGGCCAGATGACCAAGGGCACCTCCTCCACGCCGTAGGCGGTCGCCGGGTTCGACATCATGGTGCGATGGAGCTCCGCCACGCCCTCCGCACCACCGGCGCCGTCCGGGCCTTCCGGCCCGATCCGGTCGACGACGACGCCCTGGCCCGGGTGCTCGACAACGCCCGCTTCGCGCCGAGTGGCGGCAACCAGCAGGGGTGGCACGTGGTGGTGGTGCAGGATCCGTCCACCCGAGTGGCGCTGAGGGACCTCTACCTCCCCGGTTGGTACGAGTACCTGACCCTCACTGCGGCCCGCCTCCGGCCCTGGGCGCCGACGAACGACCCGAAGGCCGAGGCCGCCGCGCTCGCCGCCTCGGATGCCACCGAGGTCGGACCGAGGATCTCGGCGGCCACCGGTGGCTTCGCCGAGCGCATCCACGAGGTACCGGTGCTGCTGGCGGTGTTCGTGGACCTGCGCGTGCTGGCCGCCGTCGATCGCGACAAGGCGGGGTATCCCCTTGCCGGAGGAGCGTCGGTGTACCCCTTCTGTTGGGGCTTGCTCCTGGCCGCTCGGGAGGAGGAGCTCGGCGGCGTGATCACCACCATGCTGCTCCGGGAGGAGCCGGCGGTGAAGGCGCTGCTCGACGCCCCCGACCACTGGGGCCTGGCCGCAGTCGTGGCCCTCGGCCACCCCGTGCGCCAGCCGCGCTCGCTGAAGCGGGCGCCGGTTTCGTCCTTCGCCACCGTCGACCGAGCCACCGGCCCCGCCTTCGGAGCAGCACCCGAGGGCTAGGCCTGCGGCCGTGGCAGCCCGATGGGGTTCGGGAAGGCGACGACACCGGCCGAGGTGATGGCCGCCACCAGCGGCACCAGCAGCTCTCGGAGACGTCGGGTGCCGCCGGCTCCAAGGTGCCTCCAGGGCTCGACGGCCAGCTCGTCGGTGGTGCGCTCGACGGCGCTGCGCTCCGCTCGGCCCAGGTCGGTCAACCCGTCAGCGTTCAGCAGGCCCCGCGCATCGAGGCGGGCAGTGGCGTCGTCCCACTCCTCGTCGGACCAACCGCGTGCTGCTTGCATGCGAGGGCGGGGCACCCCGCCGGTGGCACAGGCCAGGACCAGGCTGTCGAGACCGTCGAAGCCGTGGGCCAGGTTGGCCGCGATGTGCCCGTCCCCCCGGTGCTCCCGCACGAGCGTCGACGCGTGCCAGAGCCTCAGGTGGGCCGGTTCGGGCCAAGGCAGGGTCGTCGTGGCCGCGAAGAGCGGCCGACCACCGACCGAACATCCCCGGGTCGCCTCCTGGGCCAGATCGGCGGCTTCGCGGACCTCTGGTCCCGTCAGGACACGGTCGTCGACGACGCGGCGGAGGGTGGCGTCGATCGCCTCGAGGCGGGCCGTGTGGATCTGCTCGGGTGTGGCCAGGAGCCAGGCATCCGGAAGGGCGCGGCTCACCATGGACCCGTGGAAGTTGAAGAAGGTGGCGGTGACGACGGCCGGTGACGCCGTGCCGAACGGCGCCGCCCGCCCGGCGAAGTAGCCCATCCAGAAGCCCTTCAACCCGATGCGCTTCATGGCGTCGATCACCTCCGGCGCGAAGTAGACGATGGCGTGGACGTTCTCGAGGAGGTGCCACATCTCCCGGGTCTCGTCGGCCACTTCCGATGTGATCGCTGCGCCCTGCTCCATGGCGGCATCTTGCCCGGTCCCACGGACAGCCTCTTGGCATAGAGGTCACGAGGTAGCAGCCCGGGTCGTACGTGGCCGGGGGTCGCGTCTCGATCGCGTAGCGTCTCGGGTTCCTGCAACAGACCCGTGCCGCGCCCGCAACCGGCACCGACGGATGGGACGACCCTTGGCCGACGAACCGCTCAGCCGCACCGGCATCTGGCTGACCAGACTCATCCTCCTGCTCATCGTCGTGGCCGTGCTGGCCGGCGTCTGGTTCTTCGTCCTCGGGAATTGACCGCTCCGATCGACCGGGTGCGGGCCATCTGCCTGGCTCTGCCCGAGGCGGAGGAGAAGCCGTTCGGCGGCCACGTGGCCCCCTCGTTCCGGGTGCGCGACAAGCTCTTCGTGATGACCAGCGAGGACGGCACCAGCCTCACGTGCAAGGCCGCGCCGGGTGTGCAGCAGTCGCTCGTCGAAGGCCAGCCCCACCGGTTCTTCGTGCCGCCGTACGTGGGCCACCGTGGGTGGATCGGCGCCCGCCTCGACGTCGACCAGGACTGGGACGAGATGGCCGAGCTGATCGAGGACAGCTATCGCCGCACTGCGCCGAAGCGGCTCTCCGCTCTGATCGATCGCGGCTGATCGCCCGGCAGCGCCGCGGCGTCGCGGCCGGCGGCTAGTGGCTCTCGGCCTCTTCGGCCTCGTCCGCTTCCGCCTTCGTGCGGTGCACGGTGCCGTCGGGATGCTCGGGCGGGGCGTAGATCGAGTACAGCTTCAACGGCTCGTCGCCCGTGTTGACCACGTTGTGCCAGGTGCCGCCCGGGATGACGACGGCCCAGTCGTCCTCCAGGACGTGGGTGTCGACGAGCTCGTCCTCGGCCGGGCCCATCACGACCTTGGCGTTCCCCTGCTCGATGCGGATGAACTGGTCGAGGTGGGGGTGCACCTCCAGGCCGATCTCCTCGCCGGGCGCAAGGGTCATCACCGTGAGCTGCATCGAGGCGCCGGTGTAGAGCACCGTGCGGAAGGTGTCGTTGCCGAGCGTGGCTTCTTCGATGTCTGCTGACCAACCGAGCATGGCAACGGTCTACCCGGCAATCCCGTCGTCTGCGCACCGGTCGTGCTGCGGACCGGTACGCAGCCTCGGCTGGCACCATGGAGCCGAGAGCGACAGGAGAGCTGAATGACCGACGTCGATCGATCACCCGTGACCAACTGGGGCACGGACTTCGACCACACCGACCCGGAGTACGCCGCACGCGCTCCCGAGATCTGGGACGAGCTCCGCGAGCAGTGCCCGGTGGCCCACTCCGAACGCTTCGGCGGGGCCTGGCTGCCGACGCGCCACGCCGATGTGGCCGCCATCGCCCATGACACCGAGCACTTCAGCTCCGAAGGCGTGATCGTCGGCGAGTGGAAGCCCGAGGGGCTGGCGCCGATGGGGTTCGCACCGCCCATCACCTCCGACCCGCCGTTCCACGCCACCGCCCGCCGGCTCCTGCTGCCGGCCTTCTCCCCCAAGGAGATCGACCGCTGGGAGCCTTCAGCCCGCCAGTCGTGCAACGAGCTGATAGACGAGCTCCTGGCCGGTGGCGACGTCGTGGACGCCGGCACCCAGTACGCCCAGCACGTGCCGGTGCGGGTGATCGCCGAGATGCTCGGCGTGCCCAAGGAGGACGGGGACAAGTTCCGCGTCTTCATCCACCGCATCCTCGAGACGCCCGGGCAGGTGCCCGAGGGCCTCACCTACGAGGACACGCTGGCCTACTACCTGAGCCAGATCATCGAGGACCACCGGGTGAACCCCCACGACGACCTGATCGGCTTCCTGATCCAGACCGAGATGAACGGCGTGCCGCTGTCGAACGAGCACATCTTCGGCACGATCGGCCTGCTGCTGATCGCCGGCATCGACACCACGTGGTCGGCCATCGGCGCGAGCCTCTGGCACCTCGCCCAGCACCCCGCCGACCGGCGGCGCCTCGTCGACGACCCGGGCGTGCTGCCCATCGCCATCGAGGAGATGCTGCGGTTCTACGCGCCGGTGACCATGGCCCGCATCGTCGCCGAGGAGGTCGAGCTCGGGGGCGAGACGCTGTGCCCACGGGACTGGGTGCTGTTGCCGTTCCCGGCCGCCAACCGCGACCCCGAGGCGTTCGAGGATGCGGACACGTTCATCATCGATCGGGCGAAGAACCGTCACGTCGCCTTCGGCCTGGGCATCCACCGCTGCCTCGGCTCCAACCTGGCTCGGATGGAGATGCGCGTGGCGGTCGAGGAGTGGATGCGGCGCATCCCTGACTTCGAGCTGGCCGACCCGTCCGCCGTGCGCTGGTCGCCTGGCCAGGTGCGAGGCCCGCGGGAGCTCCCGCTGCGGCTGCTGTCGGGGAAGACTTCCTAGATGCGCATCGTCTACGACAACACGAAGTGCCAGGGCCACGGCCGGTGCTACTCCCTGTCGCCTTCGCTCTTCGACACCGACGACGAGGGCTTCGCCGTGCTGAAGGTCGACGGCGATGTGCCCGCCGATCTCGAGGACGATGCCATCCTGGCCGCGGACAACTGCCCGGAGTACGCCATCGAGATCCAGCTGCAGTAGCTCGGCGTACGGTGTGGCGTGGTGAGCATGCGCCGCTCGGGCAGGTCGATGGTGGCGCCCCGCCATCCCGCGCAGTACGTCGTCCTGGCCTTCATGCTGGCCAGCCTCGCCGGTGCCCTCCTCCTACTGATCCCTGCGGCCTCGGAGGAGCCGGGCTCCACGTCGTTCCTCACCGCGCTGTTCACGGCGACCTCCGCCGTCTGCGTCACGGGCCTGGCGGTCGTCGACACCGGTGTGCACTGGACGCCGCTGGGCGAGGGCATCATCCTGGCCCTGATCCAGGTCGGCGGGTTCGGGATCATGACGCTGACGTCCCTGATCGTCGTGGTGCTGGCCCGCAGCCTGGGCCTGCGACAGCGTCTGGTGGCAGCCGCCGAGACGCGGTCCTTCGATGTGGGGGGTCTGCGCAGCCTGCTCTTCGGTGTCGCCCGGTTCAGCCTGGGCGTCGAGGCGGTGGGCACCATCCTGCTCTTCCTGCGCTTCTGGTTGAGCCACGGCTTCCCCGCAGGACGAGCCGCCTACCTCGGCCTCTTCCACTCGGTCTCGTCCTTCAACAACGCCGGTTTCTCGCCCTTCTCGGACAACGTCGTCGGGTTCAACCGAGACCCCGTGCTGTTGCTCATCCTCGCCTCGTCGATCGTCATCGGCGGGCTCGGGTATCCGGTGTGGGTGCAGATCGCGCGCCACCCTCGCCATCCACACCGCTGGACCTTGCACGCCAAGCTCACGGTCACCACCACGCTCTTGCTGATCGGTACCGGGTGGGCGCTGCTGGCCTGGTTCGAGTGGACGAACCCGGCGACCGTGGGCGACATGTCCACCGTCGACTCGACGGTGAACGCGCTCTTCCACAGCGTCAGCCCGCGGACCGCCGGCTTCAACTCCGTGGAGATCGGGGCTCTGCGCGACGCGTCGCGCATGCTGACCGAGATCCTCATGTTCATCGGCGGTGGCAGCGCCTCCACCGCCGGAGGGATCAAGGTGACGACGTTCGCCCTGCTCGGCTGGGTGCTGTGGGCCGAGGTGCGCGGTGACCCCGATGTGGTCGTCTTCGAGCGGCGCATCCCCACAGCGGCCCAGCGCCAGGCCGTCACCGTGGCGCTGCTCGCCGTCGGGGTGGTGATCGTGTCCACCATGGCCCTGCTGGCGACCAGCCCCCTGCGACGCGAGGACCTCATGTTCGAGACGATCTCCGCGCTGGGCACCGTCGGTCTGACAGCGAACGGCACGACGAACCTCCTCGCCCCGAGCTCACAGGCGCTCGTGATCGCGCTGATGCTCCTCGGGCGCGTCGGTCCGCCGACGCTCTTCGCCGCCATCGTGCTGCGCGAGCGGACGCGCCTCTACCGCTATCCGGAAGAAAGGCCCATCATTGGTTGAGCGACGCTCCCTTCGTAACCCCGCAGGCCCGCGAGGTCGCCGGCGGTCGCAGCCGGCCCAGACCGGGGACCAGGTGCTGGTGATCGGCCTCGGGCGCTTCGGCGGCGCGGTGGCCACCGAGCTGGTGAAGCTCGGCTTCGAGGTGCTCGGAGTCGACGGCGATGCCGCCGCGGTGCAGGAGTACGCCGACACGCTCACCCACGTCATGCAGGCCGACACCACCAACGACGAGGCGTTGCGCCAGATCGGCGCGGCGGAGTTCAAGTACGCGGTGGTCGGCATCGGCACCGACATCGAGGCCAGCATCCTCACCACCGCTGCGCTCGGCGACCTGGGGGTGCAGAACCTGTGGGCCAAGGCCGTCACCCAGGCGCACGGGCGCATCCTCGAACGCGTGGGCGCGCACCACGTGATCTTCCCCGAGCACGAGATGGGCGAGCGGGTGGCCCACCTCGTCGGCGGCGGGATCATCGACTGGTTCCAGCTGGACGAGCAGTTCGCCATGGTCGAGACGGTCACGCCCACCGAGATGATCGGCCGGTCGCTGGCCGACATCGGCATCCGCGCTCGCTACGGCGTCACCGTGGTGTGCATCAAGCCGCTCGGCTCGGGGTTCACCTATGCGACCGCCGAGACGGTCATCCGCGAGGGCGACGTGCTCGTCGTGGCGGGGGCGACCGACAAGGCGGAGGCCTTCGCCCACCTGGACTGAAGCTGCGCCGCGCATCACCGGTGGGGGACAGCCCCACCAACAAGATCAAGGCGGGCACCATGGCCGGCACGCCGCCTGCTGCTTACCGTAGGGACGTGATCGAGCGCCTCTTCGTGCCGCTGCGCACCACCTCCACGTGGCGGCTGCTGGTGCACACGCTGCTCGACGTGCCCATCGGCATGGCCCTCTTCTACCCGGCCGTCGTCTTGCTGACGTTCTCCGGCCTCCTCCTCATCACACTGCCCCTGGCGCTGCCCGTGCTCTGGGCCCTGTTCCTCCTCGCCCGTCTGGCCAGCACCGTCGAACGCAGCCGGCTGGCCGCTCTGCACGGCGTCGCGCTGCGCGACCCGGTCCCCGTGCTGCAGCCCGGATCGCTGTGGAACCGGCTGGTGCAGCGCGTGCGCTCCGTGCCGAGGTGGAAGGAGGTCGGGTACTGCGTCCTTCGGCTGCCGATCGGCATCGCGCTGGCCTTCCCCCTCGTGCTGCTGTGGTGCGGTTCACTGGCCATCGCCGCGCTGCCCCTGTACGTGCGGGCGTTGCCGGACGACGTCGCGCACTTCGGGCTGTTCGAGGTGGGATTCGGGCCGGCGGCGTTCCTCATGGCGCTCGCCGGGATGGCGGGCCTGGTGCTCCTAGCCCCGTGGGCGACGGTGCTGGCCGGCAACCTCGACGCGGCCTTCACCGCCTGGCTGCTGGGGGCGGACACCGGCGCTCAGCTCGTGGCTCGTGTCACCAGAGCGGAGACCAGCCGGGTGGCGGCGGTGGACGCGGCCGAGGCCGAGCGCCGCCGCATCGAGCGCGACCTGCACGACGGCGCCCAGCAGCGGCTCGTCGCGCTGGCCATGGACCTCGGGTCGGCTCGTGAGCGCTTCGACACCGATCCGGAGGGCGCCCGGACCCTCGTGGCCGAGGCTCACGAGGAGGCCAAGGCCGCCCTACGGGAGGTGCGGGACCTGGTGCGCGGCATCCATCCCGTGATCCTCGAGGACCGTGGGCTCGACGCGGCGCTGTCCGCGGTGGTGGCCCGCTCGCCGATCCCGGTCACCTTGCAGGTGGACGTGCGGGAGCGTCCGTCGCCCGCAGTCGAGAGCACGGCGTACTTCGTCGTCTCCGAAGCGCTGGCCAACGTGGCGCGGCATGCCGGTGCCCGCCAGGCCCAGGTGGCCATCGCCCGCAGGGGCGACCGGCTCATCGTCGAGGTCCGCGACGACGGCGTGGGTGGAGCCGACCCTCTGCTCGGCACCGGCCTGGCCGGCCTGTCGGAACGGGTGGCCGGGATGGCCGGCACCATGACCATGCTCAGCCCGCTCGGCGGGCCGACGACCCTCACCGTGGAGCTTCCGTGCGCATCCTGATCGCCGAGGACTCGGTGCTCCTTCGGGCCGGCATCACCCGGCTGCTGGTCGACGCCGGGATGGACGTGATCGCCTCGGTGGGAGATGCCATCGGCCTCGTGGAAGCGGTCGAGCGCCACCTTCCCCAGCTCGCCGTGGTCGACGTGCGCATGCCGCCCACCAACACCGACGACGGGCTACGGGCCGCCCTGGAGATCCGCTCCAGATGGCCGGAGGTCGGGATCCTCGTGCTCTCTCAGTACGTCGAAGAGCGCTACGCGACCGAGCTGCTGGCCCACGACACGGTCGGCCTGGGCTACCTGCTGAAGGACCGCGTCGCCGACGTCGGTGACTTCATCGCCGCCGTGCGGCGGGTGGGGGAGGGCGGTACCGCGCTCGACCCCGAGGTGGTGGCCCAGCTCCTGGCCCGCAGCCGACAGCGGGATCCCCTGGCTGCCCTCTCCCCGCGCGAGCGGGAGGTGCTGGCCCACATGGCTGAAGGCCTGTCGAACTCCGCCATCGCCGCCTCGCTCGTGGTGAACGACGGCACCGTCGAGAAGCACGTCACCAACATCTTCACCAAGCTCGACCTGCCGCCCGCCGACCGCAACCACCGTCGCGTGCTGGCTGTGCTGCGTTGGCTGTCGGCCGAGGAGGCACCATGACCAGCGCAGCCGTCCGGCGGGTGTGGACCATCGGCGGGAGCCTCTTCGCCGTGCCCCTGCTCATCATCTCGACCGCGCAGATCGCCGGCACATTGGCCAGGGGCCGTACCGCCGAGGTGACGACGTTCGCCGCCGCCGAGATCCGGCTGCTCGACGTACGGAACCGGAGCGGCTCCGTCGAGGTCGTCGGGCGGGAGGTCGCCGAGGTGACCGTCAGCGCCGACATGAGCCACGGCTTCCAGCGGTCCCGTCACCGCGCGTCCGTCGAGGACGGCGTGCTGACGGTGCGCACGTCCTGCCCCATCTTCTCGGCTGACTGCTCGGTGCGCTACCGCATCGTCGTGCCGGCGTCGATGGCCGTCACCGCCCGGGCGCACAACGGAAGGCTCACCGTGGCCGACGTCACCGGCAACGTCCGGGTCGGCGGCGACAACGGCGCCATCGAGCTCGCCCGGCTCTCCGGTGCCCTGCACGCCTCGACGAACAACGGCCGTGTCCGGGGCACGAGCCTGAGCTCGGAGGACGTGACGGCGGAGTCCGACAACGGCGACGTCGAGCTGGAGTTCGCGCAGCCACCTCGTCAGGTGTCGGCGAGCACCCACAACGGCACCGTGGACGTCGTGCTGCCCGAGACGAGCCACACCTACCGGGTCGATCTGGCCACGCACAACGGCAGGACGGAGACCGCGGTCCGCACCGATCCAGCGAGCGCCCGGTCGATCGTGGGCCGCAGCGACAACGGGTCGCTCTCGGTGCGGTACCCCACCGGCTAGGGCCCGCCCCCACCGGCCCTCCGGCCCGCTCCATCGATCCACTCGCACCAACGGCTTCGCGCCTCGCGCCCACGCGTCCCTGCATCCACCTACCCGAAAGGCATCACATGTCCCTTCCCACCACTCTCGACGACCGTCGGCCGACGCTGCACGGCGTGGCCGCCCGCGCCGTCGATGCCGTCAAGGTCTACGGCCAGGGCGACACCGCCGTCCGCGCCCTCGACGGCATCACTGTCGACATCCCCGCCGGGCGGTTCATCGCGGTGATGGGCCCGTCCGGCTCCGGCAAGTCCACCTTGATGCACTGCCTCGCCGGACTCGACTCGCTCACCTCCGGCCGGGTGCTCATCGCCGACGTCGAGCTGGGCCAGCTGTCCGACGGCGCCCTCACCCGCGTGCGTCGCGAGCGGATCGGCTTCGTCTTCCAGTCGTTCAACCTCATCCCGACCCTGTCGGCCGAGGAGAACATCACCCTGCCCATCCGCCTGGCCGGTGCGAAGCCGGACGCAGCATGGGTCCGACAGATCATCGACACGGTTGGTCTCCGCGACCGGCTGCACCACCGGCCGAGCGAGATGTCCGGAGGTCAGCAGCAGCGCGTCGCAGTGGCCCGGGCCCTCGCCAGCCGGCCCGACGTGGTGTTCGCCGACGAGCCCACCGGCAACCTCGACTCGAAGTCGGGCGGCGAGGTGCTCGCCCTTCTCCGCCAGGCGGTCGACCGCTTCGCGCAGACCGTCGTCATGGTCACCCACGATCCGGGCGCCGCGGCGTGGGCCGACGAGGCGCTCTTCCTCGCCGACGGGCGGATCGTCGACCGGGTGGAGCGACCGACGGCCGAGCGCGTGCTCGAAGCCATGAAGGGACTCGGTGCCTGAGATGTTCCGCACAACGATCACCGCCGCCTGGGCCCGCAAGCGCCGCCTGGTCGGCACCGCCCTCGCCGTCGTGCTGGGCGTGGCCTTCCTCACCGCCACCCTTGCCATCGGCGACAGCGCACGTGCCGGCTTCGAGACGGTCTTCACCGAAGCCAACGCGGGCACGGATGCCCTCGTGCGCAGCGCCCACCGCATCGAAGGGGTCGAAGGCGCGGCCGCCACACCGTTGGACGCCTCTGTGGTCGCCGTCGTGGCGGGCGTGGACGGCGTGGCGAGCGCCGTCCCGGTCGTCGAGGCCGTGGCCCGGCTGGTCGGGTCGGACGGCGTCCCTCTCGGCGGCGGCGGGCCGCCGACCATCGGCACCAGCTGGTCGGAAGACCCTGCGGTGAACCCCTACCGCCTCGTCGAAGGTCGGGCGCCCGCGGCCGCGGGTGAGGTCGTGATCGACCGGGACAGCGCGGAGGCCGGCCAGCTCGCAGTCGGGAGCTCCAGCACGGTGCTCACGCCGAGCCCCGCACCCGTCACGGTCGTCGGCATCGCGACCTTCGGCGATCGCGGCACCTTCGGCGGGGTCACGCTGGCCGCCTTCGCGTTCGACCACGCGCAAGACCTGCTGCTCGGCAGCCGATCGCTGATCACCGGGGTCGTCGTGCGGGCTGACCAAGGCGTCGACGAGGCCGAGCTCGTCGAGCGGCTGACGGCCTTGCTCCCGGCGGGCGCCGAGGCCGTCAGTGGCACCGACCTGACGGCCGAGCAGCAGGCCGCCATCGAGGGCTACTTCCTCGGGTTCATGGAGACCGGGCTCCTGCTGTTCGCGGGCATCGCCTTGCTGGTCGCCGCCTTCAGCATCTTCAACACCTTCTCGATCCTGGCCGCGCAACGCACTCGTGAGTCGGCTCTGCTGCGCACCCTCGGTGCCTCCCGGGTGCAGGTGCTCGCGGCCGGGGTGGCGGAGACCGCCGTGATCGGTCTCGGCGGTTCCCTGCTCGGAGTCGGTGCCGGGATGCTCGTGGGCATCGGGCTGCTCGCCGTGATGGAGGCGGCCGGCGCCGGCCTGCCGACCGACGGGCTTCGCGTCACCGGGTCGACCGTGGCCGTGTCTGTGGGCGTCGGTGTCGCGGTGACCCTGGTGGGAGGGCTCGTACCGGCCTGGCGTGCCTCGCGGGTCGCGCCGCTCGCTGCCTTGCGCGAGGTGTCCGTGGACACCAGCGGAGCCTCGAGGCTCCGGCTGGCGTTCGGTGCGGTGCTCGCGTTGGCCGGCGTGGCGCTGGTGCTGAGCGGCACGGGGGAGGCTGCCATGAGTCGCGCCGGCCTCGGTGCGCTGGCCCTCCTCTTCGGGGTGCTTCTCCTCGGCCCGGCCGCCGCCGGTCCGGTCGGTTCGGCGCTCGGCGCGCCGCTTCTCGCCCGGGGCGTGGCGGGCGACCTGGCGCGACGCAACGCCGTGCGGAACCCTCGGCGCACGGCTGCGTCAGCAGCTGCCCTGCTCGTCGGCGTCGGAGTCGTCACGCTGTTCGCCGTGTTCGGGTCGTCCATCTCCGCCTCCATCGAGGACGCCGTCGACCGGTCGTTCGCGGGTGATCTCGTGCTTCAGTCGGCCGGCTTCAGCGGTGCCGGCCTGAGTCCCGAGCTGCTCTCCGAGATCCGTGCGGTGCCGGACGTGGAAGCGGCTGCCGGGTTGGGGTTCGGAGCCGTCGTCCTCGACGGGGAGGAGCGCCAGGTCGGGTTCTCGGACCTGGCCGAGCTCACCCGGGTGGCGGACTTCCACGTCCTCCACGGTGACATCGGCTCGGTGCGCGCCGGAGGAGTCGGGATCTCCGGCGACACGGCCGAGGAGAAGGGGTGGCAGATCGGCCAGCAGGTCGACGTGCGCTTCAGCGACGGCGTGACCGAGAAGGTGACCGTCGAGGCGATCTACGACGACCGCGGCATGGGTGGCGACGTGCTGCTGCCGGTGGACACCTGGGTCGCCCATGTGGCCCAGCCCGCCTTCGCGCTCGTCTTCGTGGGTCTGGTCGACGGGGCGAGCGTGGAGGACGGTCGTGCCGCCGTGGCCTCGGTCGCCGAGCGTCACGGGAGCCCGGAGGTGCGGGACCGCGACCAGTTCGTCGAGAACGAGGCGGCGGGCGTCGACAGCCTCCTCAACGTGGTCTACGGGTTGCTGGGCCTCGCCATCCTCATCGCCCTCATGGGCATCGCCAACACCTTGTCGCTGTCCATCCACGAGCGGACCCGCGAGCTCGGCCTGCTCCGGGCGATCGGCCTCAACCGGTCGCAGCTGCGGACCATGGTGCGCTGGGAGTCCGTGATCGTGTCCACCTTCGGTGCCGTCGGCGGCATCGCCATCGGCGTCTTCCTCGGGTGGGGCATGGTCCGAGCTCTGGCTGCGGCCGAGGGCTTCGGCACCTTCCGGCTCCCGGCCGGCTCCCTCGTCGTGGTGCTGCTGCTCGGCTCGGGCGTGGGTGTCGTCGCCGGCCTTCGTCCGGCGTGGCGAGCTGCTCGCATGGACGTGCTCGCCGCCGTGACGGCCGACTGACGGCCGGGACCTGGGCATCGGAGACACCACCGAAGTCCCCGACGCAGGAGCGGTGCGAGGCGCTTCGGAAGCCGGACTGCAGGACGGCGGGCGGGTTTCGCGCGGCGATACAGTGATGTCGCCGTCGTAGCGGGGCTGGAACCGCGGCGGTCACGGGTTCGCCCGTGGGGCACGAGTCGCGGACAGCCGTGGCTCCCGAAAGCAGAGGATGAACACACGTGGACGTACCGGTCCTCGCCGCCTCGCGCGGCCTCACCCTGGCCGCCGAGGGCGGCTACCAACCCTTCACGCTGGGTGGCGGTGAGAAGCTCGCACTGCTCTTCGCCGCCCTGACGGCGGTGCTGGCCCTTGCCGTCGGCTTCTCGTTGATGAAAGGGGTCCTCGCCGCCGATCGGGGCACCCCGGCGATGATCGAGATCGCCAGCGCCATCCAGGAAGGCGCCGGCGCCTACCTGAGCCGGCAGTTCCGCACCATCGCCGTCATCGTGGTGCCGCTGGCCGTCGTCGTCTTCCTGACGTCGACGAAGGTGCTGAAGCCCGACGGGACCGAGGCGCTCACCTTCGTCGAGTCGGGGTCCTTCCGCACGCTTGCGTTCGTGGCCGGGTGCATCATGTCCGGGCTCACCGGTTTCATCGGCATGGGTCTCGCCGTGCGGGGCAACGTTCGCACGGCCGCCGCCGCCAAGACGGGCTCCCTGCCCGCCGCGCTGAAGGTGGCCTTCCGCACCGGCGGCGTCGCCGGCATGTTCACCGTCGGCCTCGGGCTGCTCGGCGCCACGTTGATCATCGCCCTCTTCCAGAACACGAGCTCGGCCATCCTGATCGGCTTCGGTTTCGGCGGCTCGCTCCTGGCGCTGTTCCTGCGGGTCGGTGGCGGCATCTTCACCAAGGCGGCCGACGTCGGCGCCGACCTCGTCGGCAAGGTCGAGGCCGGCATCCCCGAGGACGACGCCCGCAACCCCGCGACGATCGCCGACAACGTCGGCGACAACGTGGGTGACTGCGCCGGCATGGCGGCGGACCTCTTCGAGAGCTACGAGGTCACCCTCGTCGCCTCGATCATCCTGGGCGTGGCCGCCTTCGAGTCCATCGGCGCCAACCCCGCGCTGGGGTTCGTCTTCCCGGTGCTGGCTCGGGCCATCGGGGTGCTGGCGTCGATCGTCGGCATCTATGCGGTCAAGGCCACCGACCGCGATCGGTCTGCCATGGCGCCCATCAACCGCGGCTTCGCCGTGGCGAGCGTGCTCACCATCCTGGGCACCGGCGCGGTGGCTCTGCTCTACGTCGGCAACGAGACGGACGCCAACGAGGGGTGGAAGGTGTTCGGCGCCGTGGTGGTCGGGCTGGCTCTCGCGCAGGTCGTCAGCCGCCTCACCGAGTACTACACGTCGACCGAGACGTCGCCCGTGCGTGACATCGCCGAGGCGGCCCGCACCGGCCCGGCCACCACCGTGCTCTCCGGCATCGCCTCGGGCCTCGAGTCGACCGTGTTCGCCATCATCGCCATCGCCATGGCGCTCGGAGCCGCCATCGCGCTGGGCGACGGCAACATCCAGTTCACCTTCTACCTCGTCGCCCTCACCGGCATGGGCATGCTCGCCACCACCGGCGTCGTCGTGGCCGAGGACACGTTCGGCCCCGTCTCCGACAACGCCGCCGGCATCGCCGAGATGTCGGGCGAGTTCAGCGGCGAGCCGGAGCGGATCATGGTCAGCCTCGACGCCGTGGGCAACACCACCAAGGCGGTCACCAAGGGCTTCGCCATCGGCTCGGCCGTGATCGCCTCCGTGGCCCTGTTC
>CADCTF010000062.1 GCA_902805655.1 uncultured Acidimicrobiales bacterium | reverse complement strand
CCAGGGCAACAGGTACCCGGTGAAGGACAGCAACAGGGTGAGGGTCAAGAGGATGATGCCGATGACCCAGTTGAACTCACGGGGCGGCTTGTAGGCGCCGTGGTAGAAGACGCGGGCCATGTGGAGGAAGACGGAGAGCACCATGAGGTGGGCTCCCCATCGATGCATGTTGCGCACCAGCAACCCGAAGGTCACCGATGTCTGCAGCGTCTTGATGTCGTCCCACGCTGCGGCTGCGGTGGGGCGGTAGAAGAACATCAGGAAGATGCCGGTGACGGTGAGGATGATGAACAAGAAGAAGGAGAGACCGCCGAGGCACAGCGTGTAGCTGACCTTCACGGCGTGGCGCTTCACCTTCACCGGGTGCAGGTGGTACAGCACCGAGTTCATGATCACGTACGAGCGGTTACGGGGGCTGTCGGTGTAGCCCTTCCGGAAGATCGAGCCGGGGCGGAAGATCGACGACCAGATCTGAGAGCCCTTGGTGCTCTCGACCATCTCGCCGGGCTTCGGGACTTTGGCGACCCGATCTTTCAGGGTCATGCGCTTGGCCATTTGCTCCTGTCCTTAGAACCGCATGCCGTAGGCGTAGCCATGCTTCTGGTCCCGCTGGTGGGCGTCGCCATCCTTGGGCGCCACGCCGGCGCGGCCCATGATGATCACGCCGGTCGGGCAGCGGTCGACGCACAGGCCGCAACGGGTGCAGACGTCTTCGTCGACCACGAAGATCACGTGGTCGTCGGGGTCGATGCCGGGCTGCTCGGTGGCCACGGCTTCCGCCACCGTGTCCGCGTCGAGCATGTGGATGCACTTCCACGGGCAGATGTCGACGCAGCCCTCGCACATGATGCACTCGGCCTGGTCGATGTGCAGGAACTGCTTGGGCTTTACGGCCTTGCCCAGCTCGTCGGTGCCGATCTCCGTGAGCACGTAGTCGCCCGGGAAGGAGGGAAGCGGCGGGTTGGCATCGGTGCGACCCATGGCTAGGCCCCTCTGACCAGCGGACGGCCGTAGCTCGAGGTGAGCTCGGGCTGCGCTTCGGTGCGCCTGCCCCGCTTCTGCCACCAGAGCCACAGGTAGAACTGCACGGCCACCAGGACGATGTAGATGCCGGCGGCCAGGATGTCGCGCAGGATCACTGCCGACAGGGTGATGCGGCCACGGCCGAAGAACGACACGCCGTTCTCGAAGACGGGCCCGAAGGGGGTCGGGATGCCGAGGGCGTCGGAGCGCCAGCCCAGCTCGTTGTCGGCCCAGATCAGGAACTGGTGGGGCACCACGCCGTAGGCGAGGAACATGATGACGAAGACGTAGATGGCGGCCACGAAGGCCTCGCCCCATGTGAGGGGCGTACCGACCGGGCGGCGCTTGGCCACGAGCAGGCACACGGCCGTCATGGCGATCATCACGAGGGTGGAGAAGATGAGTGCAACCACGTCTGCGAGGTTCCCTGCCCTTCTGGAGTCGGCCCTCGTGAAACGAATCACATTCTATCCGGAAGCAGTACGTACACCTCCGGGGGACATGGCCGTTCTAGCACCATCCCCTTCCGCAGTCCCAACCTGGCTGACGACCATCTGGACGGACATCTGCACTGAACGCGTCACTTGGTCATGGCGGCCGGAGGCGGCGTACAGTTCGGTCCTGTGACTCCCTTCGCTCCCCGGAGGATGCGTTGACCGAGGTTCCCGAGCACCTGCTCCGTCGCTCTCAGCAGCGCCGCGCCGCCATGGGCGGCGGCGGTGGTGCCGAAGGCGGTGGCGACGCCCCGTCCACTGCGGTCGAGCCGGCTGCGGCCGCCCGACCCGCGGCCAGTGGCGGAGCCGTCACCGCGGCCGCCAGTGCCGCACCTGCGGTGGAGGAGTCCGTCCCCACCGGTGGCTTCACCGGCCCTCCGCCGAAGCCGCCACGGCGCGATCGAGTGCCGCTGTGGGCCATGCCGGTGCTGGCCATGCTCCCGCTGTGGGCCATCGGCTACGCCGGCGCCTTCGGCGAGCGGGGCAGCACGGCGCCCATCGACCCCGTGCTGGTCGGCCAGACCGTCTACTCCAGCTGCTCGACCTGTCACGGCGCCGGTGGCGCCGGCGGAGGAAGCATCCCCGGGCTGACCGAGGTCGAGGTCACGTTTCCCAACTTCGACGACCACGTGAGCTGGATCAAGACCGGGTCCAGGCCCTTCACGGGGCAGCCGTACGGCGCTCTCGGCCGCATCGCCACCGGTGGCATGCAGGGGTTCGAGGGGAGCCTCAGCGAGGAGCAGATCATCGCCGTGGCCTGCTACGAGCGGGTTCGCTTCGGCGGGCAGGACATCTCCGAGCTGCCGCAGTGCACCGAGGACGCGGCCATCGGACGCGGTGCCGGCGGTGGCGGAGCCGCAGCCTCCGGGTCCCATTAGCGGGGTGACCCGGCCCGACGTCGTCGTGGTCGGGGGCGGGCCGAGTGGGGCTGCGTGCGCCCACTGGCTGGCCGAGGCAGGGCACGAGGTCGTCCTCGTCGAGAAGAAGCGCTATCCGCGGGAGAAGACTTGCGGCGACGGGCTGACGCCGCGCTCGGTGAAGCAGCTGGAGGACATGGGGCTGGGCGAGCAGCTCACGCGCCACCATCGATACGACGGGCTGCGCTCGATCGCCTTCGGGCGCACGCTCGAGATGCGCTGGCCCGAGCACCCGGACCTGCCGAGCTACGGCTACGTGGTGACCCGGCACGACCTCGACGAGATGGTGGCCGAGCGGGCGGTGAAGGCAGGGGCGACGCTGTGGCAGGAGACGGAGGCCATCGCGCCGGTGGTCGACGCCGGCCTGGTGCGGGGCGTCACGGTGAAGCGCAAGAGCGAGAGCGGCAAGGTCGAGGAGGTGCGCGCCCGCTACGTGGTGGTGGCCGACGGCGCCAACTCCCGCATGGGGCGAGCACTGGGCACGAGTCGCGACCGCAGCTACCCGCTGGGCATGGCCATCCGCGGCTACTACGAGTCCCCCCGGCACGACGAGCCCTGGATCGAGAGCCACCTCGACATCCGGGACAAGGGCGGGAACGTGCTCCCCGGCTACGGCTGGATCTTTCCCGTGGGCGACGGGCGGGTGAACGTGGGCATCGGCCTCCTGTCGACGTTCAACCAGTGGAAGTCGGTCAACACCTCCCACCTCATGGAGAGCTTCGTCGGCTACGCACCCGACTCGTGGGGACTACGGCCTGAGACGTCGTGCGGCCCGCCGACGGGTGGCCGGCTCCCCATGGGACTCAGCGTCCGTCCCCATGCCGGACCCACGTACCTCGTGACCGGCGATGCCGGCGGCGCCATCAACCCGTTCAACGGCGAGGGCATCGCCTACGCGTACGAGACCGGGCGCATGGCCGCCGACTTCATCGGGCGGGCGCTGGTGAGCGGTGACGGCCGTGAGCTGCAGGGCTACGACGCCGAGCTGGAACGGGTGTACGGCCTGTACTTCAAGGTCGCCCGCGCCTTTGTGAAGATCATCGGGCGTCCCGAGCTCATGCGGGCGCTGGTGTCCACCGGCATGCACTCGAAGACGCTGATGGAGTGGGTGCTGCGGATCATGGCCAACCTGCTGCGGCCCGACGAGCTCGGCCCGGCCGAGGCGGCGTACAAGGCCGTCGCCGCCATCGCCCGCATCGCGCCCGAGCCGTAGGGCGTCGACTCAGGCCGAGGGCAGCTGCAGGGCGTCGGCCGCCGCGGCCAGGGCCTCGAGGTGCTCGTCCACCGAACCGAGGCCGGTGCCCATGGTGTTCACCGAGATGTGGGTGGCGCCGGCTTCCCGCCAGCGCCCGGCATGGTCGATCAGCTTCTCGGCGCCGTCACGGGTCCAGCTCACCCGTCCCTCCATGCCGATCGACGCCGGATCCCGCCCGGCCTCGACGGCGGACTCGTGCACCACGGCGCGGGCGGCGTCGAGCTTCGGCCCGGGGTTCACCTGGGGGAACCACCCGTCCGCCAGGCGCCCCATGCGCCGGTATGCGGGCTGGGACGAGCCACCGATCCACACCGGGATCGGTCGCTGCACCGGCATCGGCGCCAGGCCGGCGCCCGTGACCTTGTCGTAGCGACCGTCGAAGGTGACGCTCGACTCGGTCCAGAAGCGGCGCAGGAGGCCGATCTGCTCGCTCATGCGCCGGCCACGGGTGGAGAAGTCGACACCCAGCGCCTCGTACTCCACCGCGTTCCACCCGATGCCCACACCGAGCCGGAAGCGGCCGCCCGCGAGCAGGTCGACCTCCGCCGCCTGCTTGGCCAGCAGGGCGGTCTGGCGCTGGGGGGCGATGATGATGCCGGTGACCAGCTCGATCGTGGTGACCGCGGCCAGGTAGCCGAAGAGCACGAACGGCTCGTGGAACGTCGTGGCCAGGTCGTAGGGGCCGCGCCAACCCAGGTGCACCGAGGTGTCCGCCCCGAGCACGTGGTCGTAGGCGAGCAGGTGGGTGAACCCGAGCTCCTCGACCCGCATGGCGTAGGCCCTGGAGGCCGCCGGGTCGGGCCCGATCTCGGTCTGGGGGAAGACGACGCCGATCCGCATGGCCGGAAGGTCTAGCGCAGCCACCGGTAGGGTGCGCCAGCCCGGCCAGGCCGGCCGGCTCGGCGAAGGGACGTACCGGATGCGCGTGGCCATCGGACTCGGAGGGGTCGGCGCGGCGAGGGAGGACTGGGAGCAGTCGGTCGCCTTCGTGCGGGAGGCCGACAAGCTGGGCGTGTTCTCGTGCTGGTCGGCCGAGGCATGGGGCACCGACGCCGTGACCCCGCTGGCGTACCTGGCCGCGGTCACCGACCAGATCAGGCTCGGCACGGGCATCATCCAGATCAGCGCCCGAGCGCCGTCGATGACGGCCATGACCGCTCTCACCATGGCTTCGGTGAGCGGCAACCGCTTCCTCCTCGGACTCGGCGCCAGTGGCCCCCAGGTGGTCGAAGGTCTCCACGGTGCCCGCTTCGCCCACCCTCTTGGCCGCATGCGGGAGACGATCGACATCCTGCGGCTGGCCTTCCGGGGCGAGCCGATCGCGTACTCAGGCCGGCACTTCGAGCTGCCGTTGCCCGATGGAGAGGGGAAGGCGCTCCGCCTCTCGGTGGCCCCCAACCCGTCGATCCCCATCTACCTGGCGACGCTCAGACCACGGATGCTCGAGCTCACCGGCGAGCTGGCGGACGGGTGGCTGGGCACCTCGTTCATCCCCGAGCACGCCGAAGTGTTCTTCGACGACATCGGTGCGGGGGCCCTGCGCGCCGGGCGCAGCTTGGCCGACCTCGACCTGCAGGCGGGCGGCACGGTGGCGTTCTCGGACGACGTCGACTCGCTCGTCGACTCCCGCCGCCAGGGCCTGGCCTTCAGCCTTGGAGCCATGGGCTCGGCCGAGCACAACTTCTACAACGCCGCCTATCAGCGCGCCGGTTGGACGGACGTGGCCACCGAGGTGCAGCGGCTGTGGCTCGACGGCAAGCGGCAGGAGGCGGTGGCTCGGGTACCGGACGAGATGGTGCTGCAGACCAATCTGCTCGGCACCGAGGACATGGTGCGCGATCGCATCCGCGCCTACCGGGACGCCGGCATCACGACGCTGCGCCTGGCTCCGGCGGGCCGCACCCCGACCGAGCGCATCGACACCCTGGGCCGAGCCATCGACCTGGTGAACGAGGTCGGCTGATCACCGCCCCCGCCATCGGGCGTGCTTCGGTTCACCGGTACCCTTGAGCCGTGGCCATTCGATCGAAGTTGACGACACGAGACGACTCGGCATCGGGAGCCGGGGCCCCCAAGCCTTCGGGGACGTCGGCGAAGCGAGAGCCGACCGCCGAGGAGAAGGCGACCCGCAAGGAGCGGGTGGTCGCCGCCAAGGACGCCCTCAAGCGATCGGTGGGCCTCCGTGGTGACCACGTCGCCCCGGCCCGCAGCGCGATCCAGCTCTTCCTGCAGCGCCTCAACGAACCTCGCCAGCCCGACGACGCCGCCTTCAAGGATCTTCTCGAGGCTCCGTTCCGCGTGCCGCCGAAGAAGCGCGAGCAGCGCCGCTGAGGCGCTGATTCGCCCAGTCGTGGCGGGTGTGGCCGCTACGCCGAGAGGCGTCGTCGCTGCCACACCCAACCGACCATCACCAGGGCGGCCGAGGTTCCGACGAGGCGCACGACGCGCTTGCGCCGACCGGCCGGCGACAGGACCGGCTCCTGGTGCGGCGGCAGCGCCTCGAGCGGGAGGCCGGGCCGCTCCTCCACTTCAGGGCCGGGCCGGGGTGTGCTGCCGGGCTCGACCTCGAACAAGCGAGGTGGCCAGGTTCGGTCCACGCCCCACGACGACAGGAGCTGGGGCTCAGCCGCCGCATCTTCGCGGCTGACGACGATCCAGTCGGCTCGCACCTGCTCGGCTCGCACCTCGACGTGGATGTAGCCGTGGTGCTCGAGGTCGTGCCAGCGCTGGAGCGGGACTGCGTCGGCGATCTTCTCCCCCACCTTCTCGGCCCCAGGAGGGAGCTGGCTTCCCATCGACGTGGACGAGACGGCCGGGCTCACGAACTCGACGGCCACCGAGGTGCCGTCGGGACCCGGCACCGGCAGGGCCCAGCTCGAGTGCACGTCACCCGAGAGCACCACGGTGCCGCCGCCGCGCTCGGCGAACTTGGCGGTGAGGGCATCGCGCTCGGCGGGGTATCCGGTCCACAGGTCCGTGCAGACGGCTTTGCCGTCGATGACCTGATAGCCGCTCGGGAGCATCTTGTTGAGCACCTCGCCCTTGGGCAGAGGCAGCTCGATGTCGGCCACCGGCACCGCGCTGGCCACCAGGCACCAGGGCCGTGACCGGTCGGCCACGCGCTCGTGGGCCCACTGACGTTGCGTCGGGTCGAGGAGCGAGCGGTCCGGCGAGTCGAGCAGCTTGGCGCCCTCGTCACCGAATGGCTGGTCGCGCCCGGCCACTCGGGTGTCGAGCACCACCAGCTCGGCCAGGTCGCCGAAGGCGAAGGAGCGCCACATGGCCAGCAGGTCGTCGGGCTCGGGCAGCCGCGCCGGCAGCCAGGCGTTGCGAGCCCTGGCTGCGTTGGCGAGCCGCGTCTCCCAATCCCCGTGCTCGTCGTCGCGGTGCTCCTTGGCCCCGTGCCGCCACGCGTTGTCGGCCACGTCGTGGTCGTCCCACACGAAGACCATGGGATGGCGGAGGTGCAGGGCCTGCAGGTCGGCATCGAGGCGGGTGTGGGCCTGGCGACGGCGGTAGTCGTCGAGGGTGACGCAGGTGCCCGGCGGATCGATCTCGTAGGGGCCCTTCGGCTCCTCGTAGGAGTAGTCGCCCAGGTGCAGCACGAGGTCGACCTCGTCGTTGGCGATGGTGCGGTACGTGGTGAGAGCGCCCATGGAGCGGTCGGCGCAGCACACCACCGCGATGCGCACCAGCTCAGTGGCCCCGGAAGGAAGCGTGCGGGTGCGGCCGATGGGCGAGAGCACGCCGTCGAGGTCGAACCAGTAGTGGTAGGTCGTGGCCGGGTCGAGCCCGGTGAGGTCGACCCGCACGCAGCCGTCGGCGTCCGGTCCTACGGCGACCGTGCCGTGCTGCTCGGGCGGGTCGTCGGGGTTGCGGCTCAGGTGCCAGCCGAGGGTCGTGCCGGGCTCGGCTGCCACGCGGGTCCAGAGCAGCACACCCTCGGCCGAGGGGTCGAAGCTGGCGACCCCGTGGGCGAACGGGGACAGCTTGGCCGGAGCCACATCAGCGTTCGTCACCGGACTCAGGCCACCGCGATGGCAGCGCGCGCGAGGTCGACCGTGCGCTCGATGTCGTCCCAGGTGTGGGCCAGGCTCGGGAACATGGCTTCATAGGCACCGGGGGCGAAGGCCACGCCCCGATCGAGCATGGCCCGGAAGAAGCGGGCGTACATGCCGGAGTCGGCCGACGCCTTGGCCCCGACGTAGTCGGTGACCGGGTGCTCGGCGAAGAAGAGGCCGACCAGCGGCCCGACCACGGGCACCTGGGTGGGAACGACCTCGCTCAGCACCGCGCTCAGCATGGGGCCGAGCTCGGCCGCCCGGCCCGAGAGCATGGTGTAGGCGGCGTCGTCGAGGAGCTCGAGCACGGCCAGCCCGGCTGCGGTGGCCAGCGGGTTCCCCGACAAGGTGCCGGCCTGGTAGACGGGCCCCACCGGAGCCAGGAGCTCCATGACGTCCCGCCGACCGGCGAAGGCGGCGAGGGGCAGGCCTCCGCCGAGCACCTTGCCGAAGGTCCACAGGTCCGGCCGAACGCCGGTGAGCTCGGCCGCCCCGCCCCGTGCGACCCGGAAGCCGGTGATCACCTCGTCGAAGATCAGCAGGGCGCCGGTCCGGTCGCACGCAGCCCGGAGTCCCTCGAGGAACCCGGGCGCAGGGGCGACCAGGCCCATGTTGGCGGCCACCGGCTCGACGATCACGCAGGCGACGTCGTCGCCGATGTCGGGCACGACGTTGTAGGGGACGACGACCGTCTCGGCCACCGAGGCCTTGGGCACGCCGGCGCTGGCGGGGAGGCCCAACGTCGCCATGCCGCTGCCGCCCGCGGCCAGCATGCCGTCGCTGTGCCCGTGGTAGCAGCCCTCGAACATGACCACGCGGTCGCGGCCGGTGGCGCCTCGAGCCAGGCGCACCGCGCTCATGGTGGCTTCGGTGCCGCTGCTCACCAGGCGAACGAGGTCACAGCCGGCGCCGATGCGCTCCACGACGGCTTCGGCCAGCCGCACCTCGCCCTCGGTCGGGGCGCCGAAGGTGGTGCCCTCGTCGGCCGCGCCCTTGATGGCCTCGAGCACCTTCGGGTGCGCATGCCCGAGGATCGAGGCGCCGTAGGACTGCACGTAGTCGGTGTACTTGCGGCCCTCCACGTCCCAGACGTACGCCCCCGAGGCCCGAGCCACGAAGTAGGGAGTGCCGCCGACCGACTTGAAGGCCCGCACCGGGGAGTTGACGCCGCCGGGGATGACCTCGTTGGCGCGCTTGAAGAGCTGCTCGTTCGTGGTCACGAGAGGGTCTCGGCCACCTCTCGGGCCAGGTAGGTGAGGATGATGTCGGCACCGGCCCGCTTGATCGACGTGAGGTGCTCGAGGCCGACCGCCGCGCCGTCGATCCACCCGCGCTCGGCCGCCGCCTTGATCATGGCGTACTCCCCGCTCACGTGGTACGCCGCCAAGGGCACGTCCACCGCGGCGCGCACATCGGCGATCACGTCGAGGTAGGCCAGGGCCGGCTTGACCATCACCAGATCGGCGCCTTCCTCGATGTCGGCCTGCACCTCGGCGAGCGCCTCGCGAGCGTTGGCCGGGTCCTGCTGGTAGCCGCGACGGTCGCCGCCGCCGGCGATCTGGACCTGCACGGCGTCCCGGAACGGGCCGTAGAGCGCGGAGGCGTACTTCGCGGCGTAGGCGAGGACGGCCACCGACTCGTGGCCACCGTCGTCGAGCGCGGCGCGGATCGCTGCGACCTGTCCGTCCATCATCCCGCTGGGTGCTACGAGGTCGGCGCCTGCGGCCGCCTGCGCCTGAGCGACCTGCCCGTAGAGCTCGAGGGTCGCGTCGTTGTCCACCTCGCCCGACGCGGTCAGCACGCCGCAGTGACCATGATCGGTGTACTCGTCGAGGCAGAGGTCGCCCATCAGCACCAGGCCGCTCCCGACTTCGTCGCGGAGGTCTCGAAGCGCGAGCTGCACGATGCCGTCGGGGTCCCAGGCACCGGAGCCGGTGGCGTCCTTGTGCTCCGGCACGCCGAAGAGGATGACCCCCGGCACACCGAGGCCGGCCAGCTCCCGTACCTCCTTCACCAGCGACTCCCGGGTGTGCTGCATCACCCCGGGGAGCGACCGGATGGGCTGGGGCTCGTCGACACCCTCACGGACGAAGAGGGGGGCGACCAGGTCGTTGACGGACAGCTGTGTCTCGGACACGAGCCGCCGAAGCGCCGGCGTGCGGCGGAGGCGGCGCAGGCGGCGGGCAGGGAAGGTCATCCCGGCCCAGCCTACGAGGGGCGGCATCCGACGGCGAAGCGTTGCCCACGCCAGACTGACGCCCATGGACGCACAGCACGCCATCATCACCAAGCGGGACACCCGCTCCTTCCGCTCGGAGCCCGTGCCCGACGAGCAGCTGACGGCGGTGCTGAAGGCGGCCCGGATGGCCGGCAGCGCCAAGAACGCACAGCTCACCCGGCTCGTGGTGGTCACCGACCCCGAGACCAAGGTGGAGCTGGCCGGTTGCGGTGACTTCACGTCTTGGATCGGCACGACGCCCGTCGTGGTGGTCTTCGCCATCCCGGTGGAGGAGGGGCGGCTCTTCGACGTCGGGCGCATGGCCCAGAACCTGATGGTGTCGGCCCACGACCAGGGGTTGGCCACCTGCCCGATCACGTTCCACCACCAGGACAAGATGCGCGAGGCCATCGGCCTGCCCGCCGACATGGAGGGGCCGATGGGCGTCGTGCTCGGCATCCCCGGGCCGCCCGCCCCCGCCCGACCTCGGGCGCCCCGCATCCCCCTCGACGAGCTCGTGCACCACGAGCGGTGGGAGGGCTGAGCAGCTCAGCTGGTGAGGGCCTCCTGTAGCGCCGTGACCAATCCGTCGAGGGTGTGGGGGTCGGCCTCTCGTGTGACGGACAACCCGAGCTCGATCGCGGCGCTCGACGTGGTGGGGCCGATGGAGATGACGCACGCCGGGCACGCATCACGTCCGGCGGCGCGCACGAAGCCGGCCACCGTGGATGCGGAGGTGAAGGCGATGGCGTCCGCCTGCGCCGCGGCCGTCACCACTGCGGGCGCCACATCGGCCGGCTCGGTTCCGTAGGCCTCCGCCACCTCGACATCCCAGCCGGCCTTCCGCAGGCCGGCGACGAGCACCGGGCGGGCCGACCGTGCCTGCGGCACCAGCACGCGCCCGGGCGGTGAGGCGGCCAGGTCGCCTAGGAGCCCCTCCGCCACCGACCGTTCCGGAACGAGGTCGGCCCGCACCCCGTGCCTCGCGAGGGCCTCGCCCGTTCCGGGGCCGATCGCCGCCACCCGGCAGCCGGCCAGCGCACGCGCGTCCCACACGTGCTCGAAGAGCGCGGACACCGCGTTGGCCGAGGTGAGCGCCACCCAGTCGAACGACCCCAGCCGGGCGGCGGCGTCGGCCAGGCCGCGGCCGCCGTCGGTCGGCGGAACGATGCGGATGGTCGGCACCTCGACCACCTCGGCTCCGAGCGAGCGGAGACGCCTGCTGAGCGACCCGGCCTGGTGGGCGGCGCGGGTGACCACGACGGTGCGCCCGAAGAGCGGCCGGCGCTCGAACCAGGCCAGGTCGAGCGCAGCGACCTCCCCGATCACGATGGTGGCGGTGGTGCCGACGGGCGCCTCCCCCAAAGATGCGAGGACCGTGCGGAGGGAACGCTGCTCGGGACGAGTGCCCCACCACACCGCCATCACCGGCGTCGCCGGGTCGCGTCCGCCGGCGATGAGCCGGCGAGCGATCTCGCCTCGCGTGGCCACCCCCATCATGACGACGATCGTGCCGCCGATGCGCGCCACCGCGTCCCAGTCCGTGCCGCTCGACGCCCACGGATCCTCATGGCCGGTGACGACGGTGAACGACGTCGAAACGCCACGATGGGTGACGGGCACCCCTGCGTACGCCGGCGCGGCGATGGCCGCGCTGATCCCGGGCACCACCTCGAAGGGCACACCTGCCGCGGCCAGCGCCAAGGCCTCCTCGCCACCGCGGGCGAAGACGAACGGGTCACCACCCTTGAGCCGCACGACCTCTCGGCCGGAGAGGCCGTGCTCCACCAACAGGCGGTTGATCTCGTCCTGCGGGGTGCTGGAACCGCGGGGCGTCTTCCCCACGCTGATGCGCTCCGCCTCGGCGGGCGCCAGGTCCAGCAACGAGGCCACCGAGAGCCGGTCGTAGAGCACGACGTCGGCACGCGCCAGCAGCTCGGCCCCACGCCTGGTCAACAGACCGGGGTCACCTGGTCCGGCGCCCACGAGGTAGACGGTCATCGCCTAGCAGTGTGCCGGAACCGTCGAGCCACCTGCCTCTCTGACGCTCGTCTTGCAGAGCTGCCGGCGGCCTAGCGGACGGTGTCGGCGTCCGCGTCGAGCAAGGCCCGTGCGCCGTGGCCGTCGAGCAGCTGGAGCGCGACCGCTCGGCCGAGCCGGGACGGGTCGTCGCCCACGTCGTGGTGACGCAGCACCACATGGCCGTCGCCCGTGGCGACGAGCGCCTCGAGCCGCACGGCTCCACCGGGCGCCAGCTCGACGGCGTACGCGCCGACGGGCAGGTCGCAGCCGCCGCCCAGCTCGGCGAGGAAGCCCCGCTCGGCGTCGACCGCCCGGCGGGACGGCGCGTGCTCGATCCAACCGAACAGCTCTCGGAGCTCGGCGTCGTCGGTTCGGCACTCGATCGCGAGTGCGCCCTGAGCCACCTGCGGCAGCATCAGGTCGGGCTCGAGGACCTCGGCGATGGCCTCCTCGCGGCCGAGCCGCACCAGCGCGGCGGCGGCCATCACGATCGCGCCGAACTGACCGGCCTTGTCCAGCCGGGTGCCGATGTTGCCCCTGAGGTCGGTGAAGGTGAGGTCGGGCCGGGCCGCAGCCAGCTGGGCCCGGCGCCGCACGGAGCCGGTGGCGACCAGCGCGCCCGTGGGCAGGTCGTGGAAGGTGGAGCCCACCAGGGCGTCGCGCGCATCGGCCCGCTCGGGCACAGCCGCCAGCACCAGGCCCTCCGCGCCGTAGGACGAGGGAAGGTCCTTGGCCGAGTGGACGGCGAAGTCGGCGCGGCCGTCCAGCACCGCTCCCTGCACCTCCTTGACGAAGATGCCCCGGCCCCCGACCTCGGAGATGGGCACGTCGGTGCGACGGTCTCCCTCGGTCTGGACGACGACGACCTCCACCTCGACGTCCGGGCCCAGCAGCTCGATCACCCGATCCGTCTGCCAGCGGGCCAGCGCGCTGCCGCGGGTCGCGGCACGAAGTCGGCGCACGCCTCCGGCAGCCCGATCTGCCACTACAGGTCGAACAGGGCCCGGAGGGCGTCACCCAGGCGGTCGGCCCGGGCCGAGCCGGCCGCGTCCTTCAGCCGCACCGTGGGCTCGTGCAGGATCTTGTTGACGATGCCGTGGGTGAGCGCCTCGACCGCCTCCCGCTCCTTCGGTTCGAGGTCGGCCAGCCGGGCCCGGAACCGCTCGAGCTCCCTCTTGCGCACCAGCTCGGCCTTGTCCCGCAGCGACGAGACGATCGGCACCAGCTGGCGAGCGGATGCCTCGAGCAGGTAGCGCTCGACCTCCTCCTCGACGATCAGCTGGACACCCGCGATCTCCCGGCGACGGCCGGCGATGCCGGCGGCGGCGAAGGCACGGAGGTCGTCCATGTCGAGCAGGGTGACGCCGTCGACCTCGGCCGCGGCCGGCTCGACGTCACGGGGCACGGCCACGTCGACGATCAGCAGGGGGTTCGTCGGTCGGGCGGCCATGACCGCTTGCAGGTCCGAGGAGTCGATGACGGTGGACGTGGCCCCGGTGGAGGTGAGCAACAGGTCGACCTCGAGAAGGGCCGTGCCCAGATCGCCGTACTGGATCGCCCGACCGCCGACCCTCGACGCCAGGGTGACCGCCTTGGCGCGGGTGCGATTGACCACGAGGATCTCGGCGGAGCTCGCCGCCCCCGCGAGCGCGACGGCCATGCCCTCGCCCATCGCCCCGGATCCGAGCACCAGGATCTTGCGTCCGTCGAGCGAGCCGAGCCGCTCGACCGCCATGGCCACCGCCGCCTGCGACACCGAGGTGGTGCCCCGGGCGATGGCCGTCTCGGTGCGGGCGCGTTTGCCCACATCCAGCGCCTGCCGGAAGAGGCGGCGCATCACCGTGGCTGCGGCCCCTTCCTCCTCCGCTCGCTCCCACGCCCCCCGCACCTGGCCGAGGATCTCGGTCTCACCCACCACGGCGGAATCGAGGCCCGACACCACCTTGAAGAGGTGGGCCACGGCGGTCTCGTCGTGATAGGCGTACAGGTGATCGGAGAAGGCGTCGAGGTTGAGGCCGGACAGATCGGTGAGGAACGTCCGCACGTCGTCTATGGCGCCGTGGTACCGCTCGGCCACGGTGTAGATCTCGGTGCGGTTGCACGTGGACAGCACGACCGCCTCGTTGAGGTTGGGCCGGGTGCACAGGTCGTGCAGGGCCTTCGGCATGCGGGCGTCGTCGACCGTCATGCGCTCGAGGACGTCGAGCGGCACGGTGCGGTGGTTGAGTCCTACGACGACGACAGACACGCCTTGAGGCGCTCCCTTGCGGCGGAGATCTGACCCGTGCGGATCAGATCGAGCATGTCGGAATCGAGGGCGGACTGCCAATCAAGGCCCTCGGTGGACCCCCCTGCGGAGCGGATGGCATCGCGCTCGGCGGAGAGCAGCGAGGCGAGCACCTCGTACTCGGGCCCCAGCTGGTCGGCCACGTGGGCCTTCAGCCAGGTGGCCAGGGCCGGGCTGTGGCCACCCGTGGAGAGCGCCACCATGACCGGCCCCTGGCGCACGACGGCCGGCAGCGTGAACGAGCAGTTGGCCGGGTCGTCGGCGCTGTTGACCCAGACACCGGCGGCATCGGCATCCCGGAACACCTGGGCGTTGACCTCCGGGTCGTCAGTGGCGGTGACGACCAGGCGATAGCCCTGCACGTCGGCCGACCGGTAGGGCCGCTCCTCCCAGGTGACTCCGGCATCGGCCTTGATGCCGTCCGCCACTTCGGGCGCCACCACGTGCACCAGGGCCTGGCACGCGCGAAGGCCCTCGATCTTCCGGCGGGCGATCGACCCGCCGCCCACCACCAGGCAACGCCGTCCGGTGAGCACCAGGTTGACCGGGTACTGCGGGCCCTCGACCGGCACGGCTACGCGGACATCTCGTCGTCGACGGCGGCAACCGATCCGGCCACCTCACCCGAGCGACGTTGCTGGTAGAAGCTCAGGATCTGCAGCTCGATGGACAGGTCGACCTTGCGCATCGACACCGACGCCGGCACGGTCAGCACCGCGGGGGCGAAGTTCAGGATGGACGTGACCCCTGCCTCGACGAGCACGTCCGCCACCTCCTGAGCCGATGCCGCGGGCGTGGCGATGATGCCCATGGCGATGCCGTCGGACGCGGCGACGAGCGGAAGGTCGGTGAGGGGGCGCACGGTGAGCCCGGCCAGCTTCTCGCCGACCTTGGCCGGGTCTGCGTCGAACAAGGCGACGATGTGGAAGCCACGGGTCGAGAAGCCGCGGTAGTTGGCAAGGGCATGGCCCAGGTTGCCGATGCCCACGATGGCGACGGGCCAGTCCTGGGTGAGGCCCAGCTCGCGGCGGATCTGGAACAGCAGGAACTCGACGTCGTAGCCCACGCCGCGGGTGCCGTACGAGCCGAGGTACGACAGGTCCTTGCGCACCTGGGCCGCGTTGACGCCGGCCAGGTCGGCCAGACGCTCCGAGGAGACGGTGGACGTGTTGGCTTCGGCCATCTCCACCAGGCTGCGCAGGTAGACGGGCAGGCGGGCGACCGTCGCGTCGGGGATGCGACGGGGCGCGGCGTCGGCCATGGATGGAGCGTACCGCCCCCGGTATTTCACGAAGGCACGAAGTTGACCGGGCGCACCAGTGCGGATCACGCGCCCGACAACGTCTCCGCAACATGGCTTCGGGGGCCTCAACGCCCGGCGACGTGGGCCCGATGGATCACGGATGCGGAGACTGGTCGTAGCCCTGGCCCTGACGATGGTGGCGGCGCTCTTCTCGGTGGCGCCGGCCGGCGCCACCGACACGCGGTCGGCCGAGGCCGAGTTCGTCGACCACATCAATGCGCTTCGCGGTTCGAAGGGGCTCGCACCGCTGGTCGTCGACGAGGAGCTGACCTCGGTCGGCCGCTCGTGGGCCGGCACGATGGCCGCCGCCGGACGGATCTGGCACAACCCCGGCTACGGGGACCAGGTCAGCGCCCCTTGGACCAAGCTGGGCGAGAACGTGGGCCAGGGGCCCGGCGTCTCGGTGCTCCACGGTGCGTTCGTGGCCAGCCCCTCCCACTACCGCAACCTGGTGGACGGCGCGTTCACCCACGTCGGCGTCGGCGTCGTCATCGGTGCGGACGGGTTGATCTACACCTCCCACCAGTTCATGCGTCTCGACGGAGCCGCAACCCCCGCACCCCCCAAGGCAGCTCCTGCTCCGAAGGCCTCCGCCCCTGCACCCGCACCCAAGGCGGCCCCTGCCCCGGTGGCGCCGAAGGCAGCTCCGGTCGCGGCTACGCCCAAGGCGGCTCCGGTGCCGGCGGCACCCAAGGCGGCACCCGCGCCCCGTCGGGCGCCTGCGCCGCAGCCCGAGCCCGAGCCCGAGCCCGAGCCGGAGCCGGAGCCGGAGCCGGCACCAGAGCCCACGCCTGTGCCGGCGGCAACCGCTCGGCTCGTCATCGTGCTGCAGCAGCTGCACGCACTCGACGCCTGATCCGAGCGATCAGTTCTGCAGCACGACCAGGTTCAACACGGCGGCGAGGAAGATCCCCAACAGCAGCACAGCCAGGACGATGGTGGTTCCCGGTCGCATGAGCGGATGCTACGAGGGGATGTCCAGGCGAACCGCATCGCCCGCCCGGAGGCCCAGCTCGAACGCCGCTGAGCCCCGGTCGACGACCAGCGTCAGCAAGCCGTAGGAGTCGACGAGCACGCCGAGCTCGCCGGGCCGGAGGTCGGCGAAGGCCCGCACCCGCCGGGCCGTGCGGACCTTCTCGTCCTTGTACCGCACGCGCACCCGCTCCTCGAGGAAGCTGGCGTCGTCGGGGTCGACGTTCAGCTGGGCGTTGCCGTACCGGTCCACCCAGAGCACCTCCGACAGGACGATGCCGTCCTCCACCGAGCTGAGGGGCAGGAGGCCGGGCCGGAGGGTGATGGGGTCGATCAGCGGCCCTAGATCTGTCAGCTCGACACCCGCGCAGAGGTGGGCCGCCACAGGACCGAAGATGTCTCGACCGGCGAACGTGGGGCCCGGGCTCGGGAGGTGGTACTCGTCGTTGGTCAGGTGCACGGCCCGAGTGGCGCCACCGGTCATGGCCACGGCCGGCGCCAACAGCCCGTTGTCCGGACCGACGAGCACCCCTTCGCCTCCCGCCACCTCGACGGCGACCGCGCGTCGGTCGGTGCCAACCTCTGGGTCCACCACCGCGAGCACGACGCCGGGAGCGAGGTACTGCACCGAGCGCACCAGCGCGAGGCTGCCGGCCCGCACGTCGTGGGGCGGCACCTCGTGGGTGACGTCGATCACCGTGGCGTGGGGAGCGATGGTCCGCACGACCGACTTCACGACGCCCACGAACTCGTCGGCGTTGCCGTAGTCGGACAGGAAGGAGACGGTGTCGTAGAGGCGCATGCAGGCCCGAACCTAGTGGCGGCGGCTCCGATGCCAGCAGGGCCTCGGCGCGGCGTCGTATGTTCTCCCCGGCGCGACCGTGTGGCCGCCCGAACGGAGGTCGAGTGCCTACGCAAGCCCGAGTGGTGGTCCTGCCCGAGAAGCCCGGACCGCTGCGCATCGACGACGTCCTCCTGCCGGACCCCGGCCCCCATCAGGTGGTGGTTCGCCAGTTCGCGACCGGTGTCTGCCACTCGCAGCTGCACCAGATGCACCGCGCCCGCACCAACAACGTGGTGCTCGGTCATGAGTCGACGGGGGTGGTGCTGGCCACCGGCTCCGAGGTAACCCACGTGAAGGAGGGCGACCGGGTGATGGTGACGTGGGTCGTGCGGGACCGTGAGCGGGCCGGCCGAGCACCTCAGCCGGCCCTGCTCGACCTTCCCGACGGCACCACCGCCCGCTCGCAGAACGTCTTCACGTGGGCCGACCACACGATCGCCGACGAGCTCTACGTCGTGAAGATGGCCGACGACGTGGCCACCGACGTCACCGCCGTGATCGGGTGCGCCGTCATGACCGGTGCGGGCGCCGTCCGCTACACCGCAGGCGTGCGCGAGGGCCAGAGCGTCGTGGTGTTCGGCGTGGGCGGCGTGGGCCTCTGTGCCATCACCGCCGCCGCGGTGGCCGGCGCGGACCCGATCATCGCCGTCGACCTCTCGGACGAGAAGCTCGAGTTCGCGAAGCGCTTCGGCGCCACCATCGGCGTGAACGCCACCTCGGTCGATGCGGTGGCGAAGGTCCGCGAGCTCACCGACGGGGGCGCCGACTATGCCTTCGACTGCATCGGGCTGAAGTCGACGATGGAGCAGCTGCTGCCGTCTGTGCGCTCCGGCGTGATCGGCGGCGCGTCCGGCGGGACGGCGGTGCTGGTGGGCGTGCCGACCACCAAGGCCGAGCTCAACATGGTCGATCTGCTCATCGGCGAGAAGACCTACAAGGGGTCGATCGCCGGCTCGTCGAAGCCCGATCGCGACTTCCCGATGTTCGTCGAGTGGTTCCAGCAGGGGGTGCTCGACCTCGACGCCCTCGTCACCACCAGGTACTCGCTCGACCAGATCAACGAGGCCACGACCGCCCTCGAGCACGGGCAGATCACCGGCCGCAGCATCGTCGAGCTCTGAGCTCATGAGCGCATACGTCATCGAGCTGCAGCAGAAGGTGACCCTCGTCAGGAACACCTGGGCGGTGCTCTACACCGGCGCCGACGGGCAGCAGTCCCAGGTGGCTCAGGTCGCCCAGAAGCGGTTCTCGCTGAAGGAGGCGGTGCGGATCGACTCGCCCGCCGGCGACCCGCTCGCCTTCATCCAAGGTCGCAAGGTCCTCGAGATCGCCGGCACCTACGACGTGGTGGACGCCTCCGGCGCGGTGCTGGCCTCGATCGCGAAGGACTTCAAGCGGTCGATCGGCCGGTCGACCTACCGGGTGTCGGTGCCGGGCGCCGAGCTGGTGGTGCAGGAGCGGAGCCAGGCGCGGGCCATCGGGCGGCGGGCGTGGGGACTCGTCCAGATGGTGGTCGAGATCCCGTGGTTCCTCCCGATCCAGTTCGACGTCGTCCGCGCCGACGCCACCGCCGTGGCTGCGCCAGTGGCCACGATCGACCGGTTGATGAAGCTGCGTGACCACTACCGCGTCGAGGTGATGGAGCCGGCGCTCGACTGGCGGGTGGCCACGGCGATGGCCGTGGCGGCCGACGCCTTCATGAACCGGTAGTCCGCGGCTCGGGTCGGAGCGCGGCAAGCACGGCTGGCACCTCGTTGACGATCACCGCGTCGACGCCGGCCTCGATGAGCTGGACGGCGGCGTCGGGGCCAGGGCACCAGGCACCGACTGCCAGGCCGGCATCGTGCGCGACCCGGACGGCCCACGACGCCTCCCGGTGGAACGGAGCGGAGTCGGTGGAGTTGGGGCCGAACGCCGCGGCATGGCCCACGACGGCCGAGCAGCCGAGGTGCGCAGCGGCGGGTATGACCTTCCGCAGCGGGTAGGCGACCCAGCCGAGCAGCCCTATCGCCACCTCCGGCGCGTGCTCGCGAACGATGAGCAGCGCTGATGGGTCGAACGACGTGACCAGCAGGCGGTGCTCCCGACGGATGTCGGCGACCCTGGCTGCGAACCGGGCTGCAGTGGTCTCACCTCGGGGCTTCACTGCGTCCTCCAGGGACGACTTCACCTCGAGGTTGAGGCCCACCCCGTCGGGCACCCAGTCGAGCAGCTCGTCGAGCGTGGCCACGCCGCAGGCCGACGCCTCCGCGAAGCTGAGCTCGCTGAAGAACCGCCCCTCGGCCGTGGTGGGATGGTGCGCGAGCACGAGCGTGCCGTCACCGCAGGCCCGTACGTCGGTCTCCAGCCACTGGACGCCCGCGTCCACCGCCGCCTGGAACGAGGCGCGCGTGTTCTCCACGTGCCCGTCGACGACGCCCTTCCCGAGGCCGCGATGGCCGATGACCACGGGCGCGTCAGGGAACAGGCGGCGCCCGTCGGCGCGGGCCGGTTGGTCCACGGTCGATCGCTCGGCGCTCAGCCCGCCTGCGTGTATCCCTGCGCGATGTAGCGGTCGACGTCACCCTCGGCGATGCGGTACGACTTCCCCACACGCGCCGCCGGCAGGTCGCCCGCGTTGATCAACCGGTACACGGTCATGTTCGACACCCGCAGCTGCCTGGCCACCTCCGCGACGGTCAGGAACTGCACTCGGTCCTTGCCTGGCTGTGACACGTCAAAGCACCCCTCTCCGCCGGGGAAGGGTAAACGAACGGTGCCGATGTGGGAAGTGTGGGTGCTGGGGCGGACGAGGTCAGGAAGCGCCGAGCTCGCGGGAGCGCTCCGTCGCCGCCATCACGGCGTCGAGGAACGCGGCCCGCACCCCGTGCTGCTCCAGCGCACGCAGCCCCGCCGCGGTGGTGCCGCCGGGCGATGTGACGGCCGCCCGCAACGCCTCCGGTCCCTCGTTCGACGACGCCAGCAGCTGAGCCGACCCGAGGAGCGTCTGGCGCGCCAGGGTCTCGCTCACGACGCGCGGCAGGCCGGCGAGCACCCCCGCTTCCGTCAGCGCCTCGGCGACCAGGAACACGTACGCGGGCCCCGAGCCCGACAACCCGGTGACGGCGTCGAGGAGGGGCTCGGCCACCCGCACGACCACGCCGACCGAGCCGAGCAGCTCCTCGGCCCAGTCGAGGTCGTCGGCTCCAGCAGCCGTCCCGGCCGCGATGGCGGCCGCTCCGGCCCCCACCAACGCCGGCGTGTTGGGCATGGCCCGCACCACGGCGGTGCCGGGGGCGAGCCACCCCTCCAGAGCCGCAATGGTGACGCCGGCCGCGATGGACAGCACCCGTCCGACGCCCGCCGCAGCCACGGCGCGGCAGGCGCTCGCCACGTCGCCCGGCTTCACCGCGATGACGGCACCGTCACCTGTCAACGGCGCACCGGCAACCTGCAGACCGGGGAAGCGGTCGCGAAGCTCCTGCTGGCGGCGCTCCACCGGCTCGACCACGACCAGCTCGGCGGCCGAGGCCCACCCGGTCTCCAGGAGGCCGCCGACGAGGGCCTCCCCCATCCGTCCCCCGCCGACCACGACGAGGCGAGCGGAGCCTGCCGGCCCGCTCACAGGTACCGCCGGGGGTTCTGCGCCGAGCCGCCGACGCGGGTCTCGAAGTGGAGGTGGGGCCCGGTGGAGTTGCCCGTCGACCCCACGTACCCCAGCAGCTCGCCCTGGCCGACGCTCGCGCCGTTGCCGATGGCGATGCGGCTCTGGTGGCCGTAGAGGGTGGACAAGCCATCGCCGTGGTTGACGATCACGGCGTTGCCGTAGCCGCCCATCCAACCGGCATGTATGACGACCCCCGCCTTGGCGGCCACGATGCGGGTGCCGGTCGGCGCGGCGATGTCGATGCCGGCATGCAGTCGACCCCAACGAGAGCCGTACTCCGAGGTCACCCGGCCCTGGGTCGGCCAGACGAGGCCACCGCTGCTGACCCGGCCCGCATCGGCCGGGGGCGCGACGGCGGCACGAGGCGCTCGTGCGGCGGCAGCCCGCAGCTCGGCGGCGGCTCGAGCTTCCCCCGCGGCGATGATCGCGGTGATCGACGACTCCTCGGCGGCGAGGGCGTCCACCTCGGCCCGCACCTCGGCGACGCGCTTGTTCAGTGCCGCCTCCAGCCGCGCCTGCTCCGAGAGGTTCTGCTGGAGGCCCCGGAGGTGGTCCTCGACGGCCTTGCGTCGCTCGACGGCGAGCTTCTGCGCCGCCTCGGCCGTCTTCCGGGCGAACGCGTGGTCGTCGAGCGCCTTCCGGAGGCGGTCGATCGCCTCGACGTCGTTGGAGGCGACCTGCGCCAGCAGTGACTGACGACGCCCGGCCTCGGGCACGTCCTTCGACTCGGAGAGCTCGGAGAAGGCGGTCGACTGGGGCCGCACGTAGGACGCCACCGCCCGGTTGACCACCACGACCCTCAGACCGGCGATCTTCTTCTCCGTCTCGGCCAGTCGCTGGTTGGCGGCCACGAGGGCGCGGTCCGCGGCTTGCACGGCCTGACGCTCGGAGGCGACCTTGGCCGTCTGCCCCTTCACCTGGACCTTCAGCGTGGCGACCGCGGCTTCCAGCTCGACGTCGGAGGCGTTCAGCTCGCTGAGCTTGGCCGCCGCCTCCGCCTGGCGGACGCGGACCTCCTCGCGCTTCTGGCGGGCCGCGGCGGGGGATTCCGCCGCGGCGACCGGAGTGGCGAGCGCGACGAGCAACAGCGAGACGAGCGCGAAGGACGCGACCCTTTCCGGACGTTCCATACGTGAGGACGGCTGCGCTGCCCGCCGAGCGGCCCCCAGGAGGGGGCCGGATCGAACCTAAACCGATGCCTTCCGGGCCTGCAACTGCCCGGCGCGGGTGAGCCCGAGGAACTTCCCGGCGACAGTCGCACTTCCCCGAACGACTGGTGCCGTTCCGCCCCTCGGGCCCTCCGCGGCGGTCAACCTACTGCCCGCCCTCGATGGCTACAAGGGGGTGTCAGCCCTTGAACTTGGACTCGTAACCGATGCGCATGGCGGGTCGGAACCATTGCTCCACGTATGCGTAGGTCGACCCGACGATGCGATCGAGCTCCTCCTCGTCGAGGGCCGCCAGAGGCAGCTGGCCGACCAGGTAGATCGCCTCCTCGTCACCGATGGCGAACCGCATGGCGAAGAGGCGGTTGTTGAGGCGCAGGAGGTACTCGAAGAGCTGCTCGCGGTTCTCCTCCGGAGACGGCATGAACTGCGTCTCGTAGTGCAGCGTCTGCTCGCGCAGCGTCAGCCAGATGGTGCTGACGGCCTTCTCGTCACCCCGGATCCGGATGAACCAGCGGTGCTGGGGGCCGGCGTCGCTGAACTTGGAGACGGGGAGCTGGTCGACGGCCAGCACCACCTCCTGCGTCTCGTGCTCGCTGTTGGCCCAGCGGGTGATGAGCTCGGCCAGGGCGGCCCGCTCGTCGTCACCCACGCGCCCTACCGGCACTCGACCAGCGAACGTGCGGTGAGGTCGCCGTAGAGGCGGCGCAGACGGCCGGCCGCGACGGACCACGTGTAGCCGCGCGCCCGGATGGCGGCCCGCCGACCCATCTCGGCGGCGAGCACGGGGTCGTCGAGCAGCTGCTGCAGGCACGTAGCGAACGCAGCCGGATCACGGCCCTCCACCAGGAAGCCGGTGCGGCCGTGGTCGACCAGGGTGTTCAGCCCTCCCACGGCGGAGGCGACCACGGGCACACCGCACGCCGCGGCCTCGAGCGCCACCAGGCCGAAGGACTCGGACCGGCTGGGCACGACCACCACGTCGGCGGCGCGGTAGTAGGTGGACAGCAGCTCATGCGGCTGGGGCGGCACGAACACCACCCGGTCGTCGAGGCCGAGGGCGTGGACCAGGGACGTGATGCGGTGCACCTCGTCGTCGCCATGCGCACCGCTCGGCCCGCCCACCACCACCAGGAACGTGTCGGGCCGGATGCCGGGGCGGGCCAGGGCGCGAACCGCCACCTCGAGGCCCTTGAGCGGCTGGATGCGACCGACGAACAGCAGCATGGGCCCAGCCGCGGGCAACCCCAGCGCCCGCCGGGCCTGGGCGGTGCGGGGTCCCGCGGCGGCGGGGGCCGGCGCCGGGGCGAAGAACGCGTGGTCGACGCCGGGAGCGACGATGTGCACCCGGGCCGGGTCGACGCCGTAGAGGCGCACGAGCTGGGCGACCTCGTCGTCGCACGAGGCGAGGATGGCGTCGGAGCAGCCCATCACCTTGGCCTCGGCCATGCTCCGCTGCAGGCTGTCGTCCGCCTCGTCGGCCTCCGCCTTCACTCGGTCGAGGGTGTGGAAGGTCGACACCAGCGGCACGTCGAGATGGTGCTTCATCCGGTGCCCGGCCATGCCCGACAGCCAGTAGTTGGCATGGATGGCGTCGGCGGGGTGCCCGTGCTCGATGCGGTGCAGCACGCCGGCGGCGAACGCGTCGACCAGCCCGGGCAGCTGCTCCTTGGCCACCGGGGCCAGCGGACCCGCGGGCACGTGGTGCACCGCCAGCCCGGGCTCGATGGGCAGCACGGCTGCCTGACCGGGATCGCTGGCCCGGGTGTACAGGTCGCAGCGGACGCCGGCGCGCGCCAGGGCGCTCGCCAGCCCGCGCACGTAGACGTTCATCCCCCCGCCGTCGCCCGTTCCGGGCTGGGCCAAGGGGGAGGTGTGCATGGACAGGACGGCCAGCGTGCGCACGACTGGGGCCAACCCTACGAGCGGGCTGGCTCTTCCACGGAACCATCGGCCTCGTTCTCACGGCGGAACGACAGGTACACCTTGATCAGGGTCTGCTTCTGGTCCTCGCTGATGTACAGGTCACGCAGGATCTCGGTCGGCAGGTCGAGCTCGCCCTCGCGATCCTCGAGGATTCCGGCGCGCACGTACAGCGTCTCCGAGGAGATGCGCAGCGCCCGGGCGATCTGCTGGAGGATCTCGGCCGACGGCTTGCGCAGGCCCCGCTCGATCTGGCTCAGGTACGGGTTGGAGATGCCGGCCAGGTCGGAGAGCTTGCGCAGGGTGATGCGCGCCGATTCGCGCTGTTCGCGGATGAAGTGGCCCACGTCCACCCAGCGGGCGTCGCGATCGATCACCCCCGCAGCGTACGGGGCCGGGGCCGCGCTCCTATCGCAGGAGGGATTCGACCGAGGCCTCGCCGGTCTTGTACCGGCGGGTGATCTCGGCCTGGAGCACGTCGATGCGCTGGTGGAGCGTGTGGCGGCGGGCCGACAGCTCGGCCTCGTGCGTCGACAGGTCCTCGATGAGCGTGGCCAGGCGCTCGTCGTCCAGCTCGGGCAGGCGGCTCAGCAGGCCGGGCCCGGCCACGGCGTCGAGCTCCGTCGTGTCGAGCTGGCCCGGCCCGGGGGCGAGGAGCTGGGGCAGGCGGCCGACCCCGGGGGCGTGGGTGCGGTCGGCCAGGATCCCGCTCAGCTGCTGGACGAGGTGGTCGTGGTCGACGGGGGCCTCACCGGCGGCGCGGCGGCGCTGCTCGGCGGCGACGATGTCGAGCCGGCCCTGCGCGATGCGGCGCTGGTAGCTGACGCCGACCTCGAGCTCCTGGCCCTCGGCCCGCCGCCGGCGGAGCTCCTCCATCGGGAGGGCGGTCACGTCCTCGACCGCGGCGGGGTCGAGCAGGCGCTCGAGCCGGTACCGGTCCACGCGGACGAGGGTAGCGAGGGGGACCCCTGCGGCCGTGGCATGGGCCCGGTGCGACCGGGCGGGGCGTAGCGGTGCACGGCCTGCCCCCGGATGAGCGACCGTGGGACCGGGCCGAAGGTCCGGCTGTCGGTGCTGGCCGAGGGGTCGTCGCCGGCCACCACCAGCCGGCCGTCGTCGCCCACCGCGACGACCCGCTTGACGAGCAGCCGGCCGTCCCTCGGATCGGCCAGGGCCACCACGGCCCCGGGCCGGTAGCTGCGGCGGCGGATCACCAGCAGGCGGTCGCCCGGCTCGAGGGCGGGCCGCATCGAGCCGCCGTCGACGGCCACCCGGCCCACCGGCCGGACGACCGCGGCAAGGGCACCGGCCAGGGCCAGCGCGCCCGCCGCCACCAGCGACGCCCGACGGTAGGGTCGCACGCGAGACACCTCCTGGAACCCGCGAAAGGACGACCGCATGATCTCCCGACTGCTCGCCACGCTCGACCGGCTCAGCGCGCCGCCGGTGGCGGCCGCCCACTGCGACCTCCCCTGTGGTGTGTACGACCCCGCCCAGGCCCGCATCGAGGCCGAGTCGGTCAAGGCGATCCAGGAGAAGTACCAGGGCAACGACGACCCGGTCTTCCGGCAGCGCTGCGTGCTGATCAAGGAGCAGCGCGCCGACCTCGTCAAGCACCACCTGTGGGTGCTGTGGACCGACTACTTCAAGCCTCCGCACTTCGAGAAGTACCCGCAGCTGCACGAG
>CADCTF010000061.1 GCA_902805655.1 uncultured Acidimicrobiales bacterium | reverse complement strand
GAGGTGGCAGTCGACGCCGGCCCCCACGGCGTGGCGACGGTGGCCTTCGGTCTCGATTCCCTCCATGAGCACGGTTTGCCGCCGTCGTGCATCCGCCCGACGAGGCCGCGCAGCCATGACGGGTCGGCCTGAAGAAGCGAGCGGTCGAGCTTCACGACCGCCACGGCCGGGTGCCGGGCGGCGGCCTCGTCCATGGTGGTCTGACCGAAGTCGTCCAGCCAGACCTCGAAGCCACTCGCAGTGAGAGCCGCCAGCCGGGTGTCCAGGTCGGCGACCGGCGGCGCGACGGGCTCGGTCGCGTCCGTGGGTGCCGCCCGCCGGAAGTCGTCGTGATCGATCTCCACGGCCAGGCGACGGCCCGCCCGGTCGGCGATGCGGAGGACTGCTTCCATGAAGCCCTCGTCGAGCAGCTGCTCCGCGCTGAAGTCGAAGCTGGCCACGAGGCCGGCGTGGACGCCGGTGCATGCCGCCCAGACCGGCAGCATCACGCTGGCCAGCTCCACCAGGGCACCGGAGCGGGCCGCTTCGGCGTACCGGCGCTGGATCGGCACGACGCCGTGCTCGGGATGGCGCCAGCGGACGAACGTCTCGGCGCCCACCAGACCCCCGTCACTCAGGGCGTGAAGTGGCTGGAGGTGCAGCTCGAGCTGCTCGTCGGGCACGCCGGCGGCCAGCGCGCCCGGTATCCAGCGGTCGTCACGGCAGCCTCCCACCAGGCGCCGGGACGCGCGTGCATCGACACCGGCCAGGTGCCGGGGGCCGTGCGCCGGGTCGAATTACCATCGGTCATGAGCTCGAGCGATCACGCCACGCCTCACGTCGTAGTGATCGGGGCGGGCCCGGCCGGGCTCACCGCGGCGTACCAGCTGGCGACGCGCTACGGGATCGCCTCCACGGTCCTGGAGGCCGACTCCGTCGTGGGCGGCATCAGCCGCACGGTGGAGCGGGACGGCTGGCGGTTCGACATCGGCGGCCACCGGTTCTTCACCAAGGTGAAGGAGGTCGAGGCGCTGTGGCACGAGATCCTGGCCGACGAGGACTTCCTGCTGCGGCCCCGCATGAGCCGCGTGTTCCTCAACGGCAAGTACATGGACTATCCGTTGCGCGCCGGCAACGTGCTGAAGACCCTCGGTCTCGTCGAGTCGTTCCGCGTCGTCGGCTCCTACGCGTGGGCACGCGTCCGGCCACCCAAGGACCAGACGAACTACGAGGGCTGGCTCGTCGCCCGCTTCGGTCGCCGCCTGTACGGCCACGTCTTCAAGACCTACACCGAGAAGCTCTGGGGCGTGCCCGTCGACAAGCTGCCGTCGGACTTCGCCGCCCAGCGGGTGAAGAACCTCTCGTTCATGAGCGCGGCGATCAACGCCGTGCTGCCCAAGCGCAACCAGAAGGACATCACCTCGCTGATCGAGGAGTTCCAGTACCCGAAGTACGGGCCCGGGATGATGTGGGAGCGGTGCCGTGACCTGCTCGAGGCCGAGGGCGGTCGGGTGCTCATGAACACCCGGGTGGTGGGCATCCGCCACGAGGGAGGCCGGGCCGTGGCGGTCATCTCCGAGGGAGCCGACGGAGAGCGGACCGAGCACCCCTGCACGCACGTGATCTCGTCGATGCCGATCTCGCACCTCCTACAGGCGATGGACCCGCCGGCGTCCGACGTCGCCGTTCGGGCGGCGGGTGATCTGCGCTACCGAGACTTCCTCACCGTGGCGCTGGTCGTCCCGGAGGACTGCAGCTTCCCCGACAACTGGATCTACGTGCACTCGAAGGAGGTGGGCGTGGGGCGCATCCAGAACTTCGGGTCGTGGTCGCCCTACCTTGTGAAGGAGGGGCGCACCTGCCTGGGTCTCGAGTTCTTCGTGTTCGAGGGGGACGAGACGTGGACTCGATCGGACGAGGATCTCATCGAGCAGGGCAAGCGTGAGCTCGGCATCCTCGGGCTCGTCGACCCCGACGTGGTCGAGTCGGGCTACGTCGTGCGGATGCCCAAGGCCTATCCCTTCTACGACGAGCACTACAAGGCCAACGTGGCCCGCATCGTCGAGTGGCTCGACGACTGTGCCCCGAACGTGCACCCCGTCGGCCGCAACGGGATGCACCGCTACAACAACCAGGACCACTCGATGCTCACCGCGATGCTCACGGCCGAGAACATCGCCACGGGGTCGACTCACGACGTGTGGAGCGTCAACGTCGAGGAGGAGTACCACGAGGAGGGGGCCGCCGACACCGACAGCCCTCGCGTCGGCACGCGAGGCACCGGGCGCGACGCTCCCGTCATCTCTCGCGAGCACTACGGCGCGGACCACCCGCTGAACCGCCCCGCCGACTCGGTGAGCGAGTAGCCGCCTTCGGGACGCAGTCGGCCAGCGCCGTGCCGGTGAGGTGTCACAGCGAGGTGGGACCATCGTCGGTGATGGCGGGATGACCGAATCGATCGCGCTGGATGCGCAACAGCTTGAGCTGCTGGCCTGGCTGCACACGGCCGACGCGCGCGCCGCCGCCCGCAGCGACCTCCACCGGATGGGGCTCGAGTGGCACGACCCCGAGGACCTGCTGCACGACGTGGCCGTGCGCCTGCTGCGGGCCCGCCTCCCTGAGCACATCGACAACCCCGTGGCCTACGCCCGCCGGTCGATCCAGCTCCGCGCCACCGACCTGCTGCGGGGCGACCAGGTGCGCGACCGTCACACGGCCACCGTGCCGGCCCACCACGACGAGCGCGACGACGACCCGCGGCTCTACCGGCCCGACCCGGTGGCGCCGGCGCCGGACGAGGTGGCGCTGGCGAGGGCGGCGGAGGACGGGATCCGTCACGCCCTCCACCTCGCCCTCGTCACCACCAAGGCGTGGGCCGTGGCCGCCGCCCTGAACACGCTCACGCTCCGCTTGCACCAGGACGTGCAGCTGCCCGAGGAGGTTCCGCATCCGGACGCCGTCGACGAGGACAAGGCCGACCGCTGGGCCGCGCTCTGGCTCGCCGGCGAGGCCGAGCTGTTCCCGGATCCGCACGCCGGCCGCATCGACGGGGCCGCCGTCCGCAAGGCGCGGTCGCGCAAGCTCCAAGAGGTCGAGCGCCTGCTCCGTTCGGTCGCCGCTTCGGTGATGGAAGGACGTGGTTCGGATGGCTGAGCCTTGGCTGCCCGTCGAGGACCGGTTGGCACTGTGGGACCCGATCGCCCAGCAGGTGCGGGTCATCGGCTGGCGCGCCGGGCCGGCGGGGGTGTCCGCCGTCGATGTCGTCCCCGGCCTGCGAGTGGCCCTCGACCACGCCAACCCGTCCACGGTCACCGAGGTGACGGTGGATGCCGACCACGGCCTCGTCCCCCACGGGTCGTTCCAGCTCGTCGCCCACCTCCTCGGGCACGAGGCGGCGAAGGTCGTGGCGATGCTTCCCACTCGGGGCACGCCGAACCGGCCGACGTCGCTGCCGGGGCAGGTGCGGCAGCGCGGCTCGCAACCAGACGCTGAGTCCCATCACGTCCCCTTCCTCCGCTTCGTCGTGGGCACGGATCTGGCCGACGACGCGAACCTGTCCGACCTGGCCCGGGCGGCCGCCCTGCTGGGGACGTTGGCGTCCGCCGCCCTGCTGGACCTCTCTACGCTTCCGGATCTGGCTCGGCGGGTAATCGACCTGCTCACCGGGGCCGAACATGTCGCCCTCGTGACCCCGGAGCAGGCGGAGCACCTGGAGGAGCTGGTGCGCGCCGCGAGGCGCTACGCCTCCGAGACGGTGACCGACCTCGACGTGAAGCGGGCCCTGGCCCGCATCCCCCGAGCCCGCCCCGCGGCCGCGTTGCGCCGGATGGCAGAGCCGAGGTTCGCCGCTGCGGGAGCAGCGGCACCGATGTCGGCGGAGGTCGCCGCTCACGAGTCCATGGCCTCTCCCGACGCGGCGCCGGAGGTGCCGAGGGGCATCCCGCTCCATCTCGACGGTGACCATCGCGGGTGGGCCTGGCTGGACCGGGGCAGCAACGTGCGGCTCACGGCCGGCGCGTCGGCCGCCGGTGCCTGGGCCCGCGTCTTCCGGAGGTCCGATCGGCTGCTCCTCGGCCTGGCGCCGCTTCGTCCCGGCCACCGAGCCGGGCAGCTGGCCGGCCTCGTGGTGATCCCGCCGCCGCCCGATCCCGACGACCTCGTGGTCGACATCGTCACCGACCCCTCGACGCCTCGACGCGCACCGACCTACGAGCTCACCCGTTCAGCCGTTCTCGCCGGCCGCCGCGCCGCACGCCTCACCCGCCGGCAGAGCCCGGGCGCGGATGCCGCGTGGCAGGACTGCGCCAGCCGGTGGCACGCCCTCGGTGACGTCCAGCGGGCCAACCTCGCGGCCCGCCACGGCCGCCGGGACGACGGCCGCCGCACCAACGCCCGCCTCCCGGACGGCCCCGTGGGGCCGCTCCTCGCCGACGAGCTCTGACCATGGCCTCGGGTCTCGACGGCAACCCCGACCCGCTCAGGTCGGCGGCCCGCAGTCGGGCGCTCGGCGAGGTGGCCGACGAGATCTTCCGGCGGCGGAGGACCCTCGCGAACGGGGTGCTGTGCGTGGCCGTCGACGGCATCGACGGTGCCGGGAAGAGCACCCTGGCCGACGAGCTGGCGGCCGACCTACGGCGGCGCGGGGTGCCCGTTCTGCGGTCGACCACCGACTCCTTCCATCACAGGCGCGAGGTGCGATGGGCCAAGGGCGTCCTTTCGCCAGAAGGCTTCTACCGGGACTCCCACGACCTCCCCCGGCTCCGGGAGCTCCTTCTCGACCCGTTGACCGACCGCCCGACGCGCCCGTACCGAGCCGCCGCCTTCGACGAGCCGTCGAACGCTCCCGTCGATGCACCGTCGGAGGTCGCGCCGGACGCGGCGGTGCTGCTCTTCGACGGGTTGTTCCTCCAGCGGGAGGAGCTCCGCCACTACTGGGACTTCTCGATCTGGGTCGACGGCGAGCATCGCGTGACCGCGGATCGCACCCGGTGGGCGTCCGAGAGGTGCCCCGCCGGACCCTGGGGCCTCGTCGCCATGGCCCGCTCGTGGGCCATCCTCGGCCGCTACGTCGGCGGTCTCCGGTTGTACATCGACGAGTGCCGCCCCGCCGAGCACGCCGACGTGGTGATCGACAACAACGACCTGCTCGCGCCGTCGCTGGCATGGCGAGGGTGATCTACTGCTGGGGATCGCCAGCAGCCGACATGAGGAGCCCGAGATGATGCGCTTCGGCGTCGCCGTCCCCCAGGCCGGCCCGTTCCTGCCGGTGGAGGTGCAACGCCGCCTGGCTCGCGAGATCGAGGAGATGGGCTTCGACTCGCTGTGGGTCAGCGACCACATCATCGTTCCGGTGGGCGAGAGCTACATCCCCGAGGTGATGCACGAGCCTCTGGCCCTGCTCGCGTGGCTGGCCTCGGAGACCACGTCGATCACGCTCGGGACGTCGGTGCTCATCCTCCCGTACCGGGACCCTGTCTTCACGGCCAAGTTCTTGGCGTCGACCGACGTGCTGTGCGGCGGCCGGCTGGTGCTGGGCATCGGCGCCGGCTGGCTCGAGAAGGAGTTCGGCGCGCTGTCTGCCGACTACGCCGAGCGCGGTGCGGTCACTGACGAGTACCTGCGGGTCATCCGCAACCTCTGGGAGAACGAGACGTCGTCCTTCGCCGGCCGCTGGAAGCAGTACGACGACATGCGCCTCTTCCCGAAGGGCGACCGCTCGCGAACCACCACCATCCCGATCGTCGTGGGTGGCAACTCGCCGGCATCGGTGCGACGGGCCGGGGAGCTGGGAGACGGTTGGCATCCGATCAACCTGTCGCCGGCGCAGCTGGCCGAGGGAGTCGGCCGGTACCGCGACGCCTGCGCCCGCTTCGATCGCCCGCCCGGCACCATTCTCCTCCGCCACATGCCGGGCGGTCGCACGCCGGCCGAGGGGCGCCCAGTGCTGGCCGGCTCGCCGCAGGAGCAGGCGGAGGACATCGGTGCCTACGCCGAAGCCGGGCTGAACGAGCTCATGCTCTCGCGCCGCGCCCGCACGCCCGACGACCTCCTGCGAGAGCTCGACCGCTTCGCCACCGAAGTCATCCCGTTGGTGCGATAGACGGAAGCGTCGGGCCCGTCGGGCTCTCAGTGCCGAGCGGCCAAGGCCTCGTCCACCGACGGGTCGTAGTCACCGAGGTGCTTCGGTTCCGTGTCGAGGGCGGCGTCCGATGCGGCCTTCACCGCAGCCGGACCCTCCCGGAGGCGGTACGTCACGAAGTTGCGGGGCTTGTCCGTCGAAGACGACACGCTCACCCCCACCGCGTCGATCCCCGCCTGCGTGCAGGAGAACAGCGCTCGGCGGAGGTGATAGTCCTGCGTGAGCACGACGGCCGCATCGACGCCGAAGACCTGGCGGGCGCGCACACAGGTGTCGTGCGTGTCGAAGCCGGCGAAGTCGCGCACGACGGCCGAGGGCGGCACGCCTCGCGCCACCAGCCACCCGCGCATGGCGGTCGGCTCGTCGTAGCCGGGCCGGGAGCTGTCTCCCGAGACGAGCACGGCTCGCACCTTGCCGTCCTCGTACAGCCTTCGGGCCGCGTCGAGCCGGCGGGTGAGGAAGAGCGATGGCGAGCCACTGGGGCGAAGGCCGGCTCCGAGGACCAGCGCCACCGGGCGGCCCGGAACGTCCTCCAGTGTGTGGATGCGTGACGCGGGCGACACCTGCACCCATCCGAAGCTGCCGGCCACGGCCACGGCGACGAGGAGCAGGAGCCACCCCACCAGCCGCCTCGGACGGGAGCCGGTCATGGGGCCGGAGCGTAGAGCCAGGGTGGTCGCGGAGGTCCCACCGGCAGAGGCAGGGACCCGCTGAACAGGTTGGTTCGGTAGCGTCCGCGCCAGCGACCAGGAGGCACGAGTGGACATCCGGCTGGAACAGGTCAACATCGTCGTGAGGGACATGGACGCCATGGCCGCCTTCTACGTGCGGCTCGGGCTGCAGCTCGACCCGGGCCGGCCCGAGTGGTCGCCGCACCACCGCAACACGGGCGGTAGGGACGGGATCGACTTCGATCTGGACAGCCCCGAGTTCGCCTCCAGCTGGAACGAAGGCTGGCCGGGCGGCACCGGCATCGTGTTGGGGTTCCGGCTGGCGGAGCGAGATGACGTCGACCGCCTCTACGCGGGGCTGACCGCCGACGGGTGCGCGTCCCAGCAACCTCCGTACGACGCGTTCTGGGGCTCCCGCTACGCCATCGTGGTCGACCCGGACGGCAACGCCGTGGGCCTGATGAGCCCGGCCGACCCGGCCCGGCGGTCACCGCCGCCGCCACCACCCTCGGGGTCCTCGCGGCCTCGATGAGCGACCTCGTGCAGGACTACATCGCCGGCATCACTCCCCCGATGCGGCCCTTGTTCGACCGGATGCACGGGTTGATCCTCGGGCTCCATCCCGACGCCGAGCTGCTGCTCTCGTACGCCATCCCGACGTACAAGGTGGGTGATCGGCGCATCTACGTCGGCGCGTGGAAGCGCTGGGTCTCGCTCTACGGCTGGGAGGAGGGCCGCGACGGCGGGTTCGTGGAGCGCCATCCCCATCTGAGCTCCGGCCGGGGCACGATCCGTCTTCTCCCCGAGGACGCGGAGACCATCCCCGACTCCGAGCTGCGGGCCCTTCTGCGCGGCGCACTCGGCGACTGAGGAGCGGCCGCGGCCCGGCGATGAGTTCTGCGCTCCGGCATCGTCCCTGTTCCTGATGACCGCCTCGCGCCCGAACCTCGACCCCGCCGTGGTGCGCATGATCCGCCTGGTGGAAGGGGTGCCGGACAGCGGCCTGGGCCGGCCCACGCCGTGCGATGCCTACTCGGTCGGTGACCTCCTCGATCACATCGCCGGCGTGGCCATCGCCTTCACCGGCGCGGCCACGAAGCACCCCGTGCCGCCGCCGCCCGACGCCACGGCCGCCAACCTCGCATCCGATTGGAGGGAGCGGATCCCGAGGGACTTCGTGGTGATGAGCGAGGCCTGGCGGGACCCCGCTGCGTGGACGGGAATGACCCAAGCCGGCGGCGTCGACCTGCCGGCCGAGCTGGCTGCGGTGGTGGCGCTGGACGAGCTGGTGATCCACGGCTGGGACCTGGCCAAGGCGACCGGCCAGACCTCGGGCTACGACGGCCCGGACCTCGACGCCGTGCACGAGACGGTGCAGCACTTCCGGTCCAGCGGCATCGAAGGGCTCTTCGGCCCCGAGGTGCCGGTGCCGGGCGACGCTCCCCTGCTCGACCGCATCCTCGGGCTGACCGGCCGAGACCCTCGCTGGGTCTCCCCTCACGACTGATGACGGGCGCACCGGCTCGGCCGCTACCGAACATCGGCGAGCCGGCCACTCGTGCTCTGGCCCTCATCGGTGTGACCGACCTCGACCACCTGCGCGGCCACACCGTGCGGAGCGTCCTGGCCATCCACGGTGTGGGGCCCAAGGCCGTGGAACGGCTGCAGGCGGCGCTCGCGGAACACGGTCAGTCGCTGCCGGATCGCTAGAGCGACCGGATCGAGTCAGCGCAGTGGCTGCACGATCTCCGTCTCCCACGTCGCCGGGTCGGGGCGCTCGCCCGGGTCGGTGATGTAGACCTCGCGTGCATCTTGTGCAGTTGGCGTTGCCTCGTCAGCCCCGCCCGGCCCCCAGCGGTGCGCCGACGTCGTACAGGTGGTGGATCGGGTCATGGATGAAGTAGCGGGCGAACGACTCGACGGTGAAGCGCGCGCCGTCGCTGCGGCGGCCCGGCCGGGCCAGGTCGTCGGATGCAACGGCGTCGAACCGGCCGGCCAGCGCAGCCCCGTTCGCCGAGAGCGCACCGGCCACCTGGGAAGGGTCCTGCTCGGCGTACCGGTCCTCGATGGCAGTGACGTCCTGGTCCCAGTTCTCGAACAGGGGGTCGTCCTCGGACAGCATCCGGTGCAGCCGACCGTCGAAGATGCGGAACACGTCTCGGACGTGGCACCCGTACTCGAGCGCCGACCAGCGATCCGGCTCGGTGCGGATCGAGGCATCGGGGCGGCGCAGGACCTCCTGCCAGCGGGTGATCGACGCCCGGGTCAGCTCAGCCACGCGGTCCGCAGGCACCAGGGCCGTGTCGAACCCGCACTCGGGACATGCCTTCTCGAGCACCCACGTCCAGTCCTTCGTGTCCGGCGTGATCGTCATGGCGCGGAACGTAGCCTCGGCGGGGGAAGGCGACGAAGGAAAAACGGCTACCGGGTCCGGGGGCGCAGCGCAGGAGTGGTCAGGAGTGGGACGGCGCCGGTGGCGCGCCGTCCACCTCGAAGAGCAGCTCTTCGGGATAGCACCACCACCAGTCCTGACCGGGTTCGAACGAGCGGATCAGCGGGTGATCGGGGTGCTCGCGCCAGTGCGCCGTTGCATGGCGGTTGGGGCTGCTGTCGCAGCAGCCGACGTGGCCGCAACGCACGCACAGCCTCAGTTGCACCCACCGGTCGCCGGTGCGCAGGCAGTCCTCGCAGCCGTCAGCCGATGGCTCAGGAGGGTTCACGGTCTCCACGTGGGTGCAGGTGTCAGCCATTGCCATCGCCTCCGTCGGGTCGGGTCCGCTCCAGCGCGGCGCGGTCCCACTTCGCCGTCTCTGCTGCGGCTTCGTAGGTGGACTGCAGGAACGCCAGAAGGGTCGCGTCCGGATCGTCCGCCGTGCGCACCCGCTCATAGGGCAGGACGAACTCCACCAGATCGTCGTCCCAGCGGGCGCCGTCCGGACCCACGCTCACCTCGCGAAAGCCGGGGGGCTCCGGGTAGGCGTAGGAGTAGAAGACACCCTCCTCGCTGGGTCCTCCCGGCCAGTATCCACAGCTGCTGACCTCGTGTGAATAGGCCTCCCACATCACGTGAGGTCCGCAGTTCGGCGCGCCACCGGGGTGAGGCGGTGCCGGGCGACCGGAGAACCGGGTGGTGGCCATGTCGAGCGCCCCCCAGAAGAGATGGGCGGGGCTCGCCTTGCCTACGAACCTGCTGCGGAAGATGTTGAAGACCCTCGTCATCTCCACGAGTGCGGACCAGAACCGCCGAACGGCATCAGGGTCGTAGCTGGCATGGATGTGGTCGTCGGGAAACGGGATGGCGCCAGGGATCTCCACCGGGACGGGCCACATCTCGGTCGCGACACCGAGCTCCTGGAGCAGGTGACAGACCAGCTCGTAGAACTCGGCCACCGGCCGGGGCTCGAGGGCGAAGGATCGCTCGGCGCCGTCCGCCGTCAAGATCTCGAGCCGATGGGCGATGAAGTCGAAGTCGATCTGGAACGACGGCCCCGTGGCATGAGGCATGACCGACGTCGTGAGGCCTCGTGCCGTCACGTACAACGGGACGTTCCACCAGTGGTTGGTCATCGGCTCGTTCGCCATGCGCACCTTGCCGATGACCTGGGTGTACAGCTGCAGGGTGTCGCGCGTGTCCTGCCACCCGGCCACCGGGATGGACGGCCACGATCGCTTCGGATTCGGTGTGAGCACTCAGCCTCCTTGGACGACTGAGTCTGTCCGCTCCTGACCGCTACGAGGCCGTCGGCGAACCTCGCCATCCCGCTGAGCAGACTGTGCGCCGGCTCACGCGAGGAGGAGGTTTCGATGGCGGGCAGGTGGCCGGAGGAGGACGTACGGGTGCCGGTGGCGCGGCAGACCTGGCGCACGATGACGTTCCTGCACTGGCGCTTCCAGCCCGAGGTGGTGCAACGCCTGCTTCCCGAAGGGCTGCGGGTTCATGAGCGGGATGGCGCCGCGTGGGTCAGCCTCACCCCGTTCGTGCTGGCCGACTTCCGCCTCGGCGTGGGGCCTGCCATCCCTCGGCTCTCGACCTTCCCGGAGACCAACCTGCGCACGTACGTCGTCGGGCCGGACGGGCGCGACGGCATCTGGTTCCTCGACATGGAGGTGGCCAGCGCCGCGGCCGCCGTGGCCCTTCGATCCGTGCTCTCCCTGCCGTACCGGGTGGCCGAGATGGAGGTCGACGAGGCCGGCCCGGTCCGCTACCGCAGCACCCGACGGGTGAGCCGGGGGGCAGACAGTGCGACGGTCGGCCACGACATCGTCATCGCCCCTGGCGCGCCGCTCTCCGGGACCGACGGCGACGCCGACGACTCGCTCGACCACTGGCTGGCCGGGCGCTGGCGCGCCATCTCTCGCCCTGCGGGTCAGCTGGTCGCCACACCCGTCCGACACGAGCCCTGGCCGTTGCGGGGCGCAGAGGTGCTGCGGCTGGACGAGAGCATCCTGGCCCACGCCGGCCTGGCCCGGCCGGTCGAGCCGCCGCTGGTGCGCTACGCCCCCGGCGTGTCGGTGTCGCTCGGTGCGCCGGGACTCGTGCGGCAGGCTGCCTCCGGCACCCCGTCGACGTAGACGACGCTGTTCGTCCGCACGGCGGGGACGGTGTCTCCGGGCACGACGAGCCCCACCACGTTGAGGGGGTCCGAGGCGCAGATGACCACTCGCTCGCCGGTCCTCGGGAGCTTGCGCACCGCGTTGAGCTGCTCCACGGCGGCGGGCAGGGCGTACTGCTCACCGGTGAACCCGGAGACGAAGCGCCCGCCACGCACGAGGCCGCGGTCCTCCAGGCGCCGGAGGGCCCATTGCAGCTCGCGCCAGGGCAGCCGGAAGGAGTCGTGCACGGCGAGGTCACGGAAGACGACGCCCCACCGGTTGAGCAGCTGCTCCGCGGCGGCCTCCGCCAGCTCGTCCGCGTCCAGCTCGTCGCCGACTGCGGGCACCGCCGACCAGCGGCCCGCGGAGGCGCCGATGGTGCCCCGGATGCGCCCCAGGCGGGACATGCGCTGCGGCCGTGCCGGCGTGCGCGTGCCCGTGACCCGAGCCCGGATGGAACCGAACCCGTCGGACATGACCAGGCCGCGAGCCACGCCCTCCCACAGGCTTCGCTCGATCTCCTCGGTCGAGCGCTGCGTCGCCAAGGGCAGGTCCCGGGCGAAGCAGGCCCCCCGCTGGCGCAGGGACTCGACCAACTCGGCCGTGGGACCGCAGCCCGGTTCGGTGACGTCTGCCCCCGAGCGCGCCGCCGCCAGCAGCCAGGGGAGGTCGGCACGGAAGACCACGGAGATCGGGGTGGCCTTCGACGGTGCGGCGGTTGGGGCGTCGGGGTCGTCGAGCTGCTTCGGGGGCGTCAGCCGGAGCCACGCCACCTCCCCGTTGTGGCAGAGCTGGTCGAGCCAGGCCGCGTCGTAGTGCCGAAGCCGCTTGGCGAACAGCTCGGACTCCCAGCTCACCGCGGCGGCACCGAACCCCTGCAGCTGCTCGAGCACGGTGACCAGACCGCCCTGACCCGTGAGCTGGGTGCCGGGGGCGACGTGCTGCCACCGCAAGAGGAACCGCATGAAGTCCTGAGCCGTCACCGACGTCACCCGCTCACGGCTCGACCGGCGTGAGTAGGAGTGCATCCGGGCCAGCAACCGACGCGCCACCCACTCCGTCTCCGCCGCCGCGGGCGTGTAGCGGCCCTGGAGAGCGAAGCCGTCGCGCTCGAGCACGGCCAGCCCCGAGGCCACTCGTCCGGGAGGCAGGGCGGTGGCACCGGAGAGCCCGTCGACGGTGGTGATGCCGATCAGCTCGAGATGGCCCCGCAACGTCCGGACCACGGCGTCATCCTCGCCGTCGAGGGCAGCACGGGCGGCGGGGAGGGCTTCGGTGGCGCACCAGAGCTCGACGCCGTTCTGGGACAGGAGCTGAGCCCGCCCGCGCTCGGCCAGCGCGCCCCACAGCAGTCGCCAATCGTCCCGAGCGGCGAGGACGACGGTGGAGCACAGCAGGTCGTGGAGGTCGTCCGGGCTGGTGGGCGCAGGGACGATCTCGCCGTGCACCTGCTCGATGGCCGCCGGGTCGAGCCCGCCGATGGACGTGAGGTCGACGGACAGGCCCCGCCGCAGGTGGACTGCGTTGGTCCGGCGGTTCTGCGCCTCCTCCTCGTCGAGGAACGCGTACGGGCGCGCGGTGATGATCTCGTGCGAGAGCACCGACGCCTCCGTGGTGTCGACGCAGTGCACCCGCACCTGCCCGCTCTCCATGCGGCGCAGCAGGGCCTCCACCCCGTCGACGTCGAGCGCCTCGTGGAGCGTGTCGTCGATGGTCTGGCGCACGAGCACGTGGTCCGGGATCTCCCTCGGCCCGACGATGTTGTCCTGGCAGGCGGCGGCCTGGGGGAACACGGCCGCCAGGAGGTCGTCGGACTCCATGCGCTGGATCGGCGGAGGGTTCCGCTTGCCCCCCCGGAACCGCAGCACCATGAGCGACCGGTTCAGGTTCCACCGCCACCGCGCCTGGAACATGGGGCCGTCGAGGATGGCGTGCTCCAGGGTGTCGCGCACCGTACGACTCGCCACGTAGCGGGCGACGTCGGCCAGGGGGAAGCTGTGGTGCGGGCCGAGCGACAGCACGATGGCATCGTCGGTGGCCGCCGCTTGGAGCTCGAAGTTGAAGGTGCGGCAGAACTTCTTCCGCAACGCGAGCCCGATGCCCCGGTTGATCCGGCCGCCGAAGGGCGAGTGCACGACCAGCTGCATGCCACCGGTGTCGTCGAAGAAGCGCTCGAGCACCAGGCACTCCTGGGTCGGCATGGCGCCGAGGGCGGCGCGCCCGACGGCCAGGTAGTCGACGATCATGGTGGCAGCAGCCAGGTCGACCCCCGCCGCGTGCATGATCCAGCGCCGGGCCCCGTCAGGGTCGCCGCGCTCCAGGCCTGCGTCCACCTCGCATCGCAGCGTCGAGACCTCTTCGGAGAGCTCCGCTGTCCGAGCCGGCGCCTCGCCCAACCAGAACGGGATGGTCGGAGGGGTGTCACCCGCGTCGCGGACGCGCACGACCCCCGGCTCGACCCGCCGGATCTGCCACGAGTGGGTGCCCAGGAGGAAGATGTCGCCCGCCATGGACTCGACCGCCCAGTCCTCGTTGACGGTGCCGACGAAGGTGTCGTCGGGCTCGACCACCACCCGGTAGTCACCCGTCTCGGGGATGGCGCCGCCCGAGGTGCAGGCGGCCAGGCGAGCCCCGGCGCGGGGACGCAGCTCGCCGTTGACCACGTCGTGGTGGAGGTACGCGCCCCGGCGGCCGCGCCCGGTCTCGATGCCGTTCGACACCAGCGCCACCACCTCGTCGAACTGTGGACGGGTCAAGCCCACGTATGGGGCGGCGCGCTTCACGAGGGTGAAGAGGTCGTCCACCCGGTACTCCCTCGCCGCCACCTCGGCGACGATCTGCTGGGCGGCGATGTCGAGCGGCATCCGGGCCGGCACGATGCGGTCGAGACGGCCCGAGCGAACCGCGACCAGCAGCGCCGTGCACTCCACCAGCTCGTCACGCGTGAGGGGGAACAGACGACCCTTCGGTGTACCGGCCCGGCTGTGGTTGGAGCGACCCACCCGCTGGAGGAAGGTGGCGATGCTGCGAGGCGAGCCGACCTGGCAGACCAGCTCGACCGGCCCGATGTCGATGCCGAGCTCGAGCGATGCCGTGGCCACGAGCGCCCGAAGGTCGCCGGCCCGGAGCCGGGTCTCCACCCGATGGCGACGCTCCTTGGACAGGCTGCCGTGGTGGGCGGAGACCGCGTCGTCACCCAGCCGCTCGGCCAGCTGGTGGGCCAGGCGCTCGGCCAGCCGACGGGTGTTCACGAAGATGATGGTCGTGCGGTGATGGGCGACCAGGCCGGCGATGCGGTCGAGCACGTCGCCCATCTGCTCGGCCGAGGCGATCGCCTCCAGCTCGCCGTCGGGCAGCTCGAGCGCGAGGTCGAGGTTGCGTTGGTGGCCCACGTCCACGACAGCCGGCAGCGGACGGTCGCCCACCAGGAGCCGGCCGACCGTCTCTATCGGCCGCTGCGTCGCGGAGAGGCCGATGCGCATCGGCCGGCGGTCACACAGCGCCTCCAGCCGCTCGAGGGTCAGCGCGAGGTGAGCGCCACGCTTGTCGCGGGCGACCGCATGGATCTCGTCGACGATCACCGTCTCGACGCTGCGCAGCGCCTCTCGACCCCGCTCGCTCGTGACCATGAGGTACAGCGACTCCGGCGTCGTCACCACGAAGGCGGGCGGGCGCTTCACCATCAGCGCCCGTTGTGAGGCGGTGGTGTCGCCCGTGCGTACCCCGACCCGGAGCGGTGCGGGCTCGAACCCGAGCTCGGCCGCAACGGCGGCGATCTCCCTGAGCGGCCGCTCGAGGTTCTCGGCGATGTCAACGGCGAGGGCCTTCAACGGGGACACGTAGACGACCCGCGCCACGTCCGCCACGGCCTCATCGCGGTCGTGAGCCCGGTACAGGGAATCGATGGCCACGAGGAAGCCGGCCAGCGTCTTTCCCGAGCCGGTGGGTGCGGCGATCAGGGTGTCGGCTCCGGCGCGGATGAGCGGCCACCCCTGGGCCTGCGGCTCCGTCGGCCCCTCGGGGAACCGGCGGGCGAACCACTCGGCGACGGCCGGGTGGAACCCGCCTTCCTCGACGGCTCGGGCGACGGGCCCGAGTGTGAGCTGCAGCATGGGCCGATCGTACGCACCTCTTGTGACACCTTCCCGGGGGACGCGTCCGAGCCGTGGAGGGCACCACGTCCCTAGAGTGGTGCCGTGTCCCAGGACGCCGGCGACCCCAGCGCAGCGGTGTCGCCCGTGGGCGATCGTGGCCTGGGCGGCGTCTCGGCCGAAGCGGCCAGGGCCGTGTTCGCACGAGCCGCCGAGATCGAGTCGGCTCGGCAGGAGGAGCGGGGGTTCGACCTCGAGGTGCTCACCGAGATCGGGCGCGAGGCCGGCCTGTCCGAAGCCGCGGTACGGCTGGCGCTGGCGGAGCAGCGGGCCGGCTTCCTGGACAGGTCGGCCGCCGACCCGACCGACCCGCGGGCCGTCGAGGAACGGGTCGTTCGAGGCGAGGCGGGTGAAGTGGCCGCCGCCGCCGACCGCTTCTTGGAGGGCCAGCAGCTGACACGTACTCGCGCCGCGGGCCACTCCACGGTGTGGGCGCCCCGTGAGGGGCGGGAGGCGGGCCGAGCCCGGGCGCAGCAGCGACGCCAGGGCAAGGGACAGCTGTCGAGGGTCAGCAACGTCCGGGCGACGGTGGTCGACCTCGGGGACGGCACCTGCCTCGTGCGCCTCGACGCCGGGCTCTCCCACGTCGTCGACCGCGCTGCCGCGGCGAGGCGCCGAGCCGTGCTTCGGGGAGCCGGTGCCGGAGCCGTCTCCATCGTCGGCGCCGTGGCGGCCGCGTCCGACAATGGCTTCAGTGGTCTCGAACCGCTGCTCCTGGCCGGCGTGCCGATCGGTGGGATGTACGTCCGGAGTCGCTTCAGCCAGGGCAGGGCGAGGAAGGTCGCGTCCGTCGCACGCATCGAGAACGCCCTGGCCGGCTTCTGCGACAGCCTCGACCGGGACCGGCCCGCGCCGGCTCTCGAGCCGGGTCGTCCGCCGGACCCCTAGCTTCCCGACCCATGGCACCGAGCTGGCTCACCCCCTTCTTCCAGGCCACGGCGCTGTCGGCCGACGTGCTCTCGAACGACGCCGTGGCGGACGGATGGCTCCGAGACAGCGCCCTCAGCGGGCTCACCGTCGGCGGGGTCGCCAGTCACCTGTACGCCGCCATCCGGCGCTTCGAGGTGGCCCTCGACGAAGAGGTCGTGGAGTCCCGGAGGGTCCTGACGCTCCCCGAGTTCTACGGTCTCAACCGCATCGAGGACCCCGCTGAGCTCGAAGCCGGATGGCACCCGGTGCTCCGTGAGGACGCGGAGCGCCGCGCCTCGTACGGACCGGAGGCGCTGGTGACGCGCTTCCGCGAGCTGGTCGCGCGTCTCGAAGCCCGCTTGCCCCAGGAATCGCCCGACCGCCCGATCCCGGTGTGGACGATCCCCGGCGGCGTGACCCCCTTGGAGACCTACGTGGCCACCCGAGTCGTGGAGCTCGTCGTGCATGCCGACGACGTGGCCGTGAGCATCGGTCTCGCCCCGCTGTTGATACCGGCCGACGCTGCGTCGTGCGTGGTGGACGTCTTCATGGACATGGCCCGGCATCGCAGCGGCGATCTCGCGGTCATCCGCGCGTTCGCCAGGAGCGAGCGGGCACCCGACGGCGCGCTACGAGTCCTCTGACGCACGGCGTGCAGCAGCCGCACGCCGAGAGCCTCAGGCCGAGTCGGCCGGCACCAGGGTCGTGGGACGGGGACCCGGCAGGCCTGCGCCCGTCGAGGTGATCCGCACAGAGCGGAACCGTCACGTCAGAGCAGGGCTCGGTCCGGGGCGACGCCCTGTTCGCGATGACCGAAGTGCTGGCGGTAGAGCTCCGGCGTCGTGCCCACGCGCCGTCGGAACGCCCGGTGCAGCGTCTCGGCGTGGCGGATGCCGACGCGGTGGGCGACTGCCGCGACGGTGAGCTCCGTGGTCTCCAAGAGGCGCCGGGCCGCCTCCACCCGTAGCTGCTCCACGTAGGCCGCCGGGGTGGTTCCCGTCTCTCGTCGGAAGGCGCGGGCGAAGCTTCGTGGGCTCATGGCCGCCCGCGCCGCGAGTGCGTCGACGGTGAGGTTCCCGTCGAGGTGGTCGCTGAGCCAGCGCTGAAGCTCGGCGATCGCGGGCGTGGTCGGAGGCTGTGTCCGCATCTGTGCGCTGAACTGCGACTGACCGCCCGGGCGACGGACGAACACCACCAGCCACTGTGCGGCCCGATGGGCGAGCTCCGGGCCGTGGTCGTGCTCGACGAGGGCGAGGAACAGGTCGATTCCCGCCGTCACGCCGGCTGAGGTCCAACGGTCACGGTCGCGCACGAAGATCTCGTCTCTCCGGACGTCGATGGTCCCCCGTTCGGCCAGGTTGTCGGCCACCGCCCAGTGCGTGGTTGCCCTGTACCCGTCGAGCAGCCCGGCGGCGGACAGCACGAACGAGCCGGTGCACACCGACGTCGTCCGCCCGGCCCGCCGGCCCAGGCGGGCAACGTCGGCTACGAACCCGTCATCGGCGGCCGCGGCGAACGTCCCTGGGCCTCCGACCACCGTGAGCGTGTCGACGGCTCGACGGGACCGGGCCAGCTCCTCCAACGACACGTCACCGCCGACCCGCACGCCACTGTCCGAGCGGACGTCGGCCCCGCCCGGGGTCGCGACCACGATGCGGTAGCGCGGTGCCGCGCCGTGGTCGTTCGCGGCGCGAAGCACCTCGACGGGCCCAGCCAGGTCCAGCAGCTGCAATCCGTCCATGGCCACCACCGCGACGGTGTGCTCTCGGGTCATGCGTCCCATCCTCGTTCGTTGGCTGAGATCGTCAGAGCATTGTCCTTGCTGCCAGAAAGATGGTGACAGACGATGTACCCGACCCGCCCGTCTGCTGCGAAAGAAGCCCCCTGTGAGTGCTGCCCCCCACGACGTTCCGACTCGCGGCCGACATCGAAGGCATGACGATGCCGTGCGCTCCGTCCCGCCGGTGGGCGGCGCCAAGCGGTTCGCATGGCACTACCTCGAGATGGTGGTGGCGATGCTGCTGGGCATGGCTCTGGGCGAGCTGTCGAACCTCCTGGTGGACCTGCCCGACCGCCCGGCGATCGAGCTGGCCGAGATGTCCATCTGGATGACCGCTCCCATGGTCGCCTGGATGCGCTTCCGCGGGCACGGCTGGCGGCTGTGCAACGAGATGGCCGCCGCCATGCTCATCCCCGGCGCGATCGCCCTGGTGCTGCTGGGCGCAGGAGTGGTCACGGACGTCCACCTGCTGCTCATGTTCCAGCACATGGCGATGTTCCCGGCCATGTTGGTGGCGATGCTGCTTCGGCGTGACGAGTACACCCACCACCACGCGCCAGCCACCGTCGGCCGGTGACGCCTCAGCGCTGACCGGGGCGGGGGTCACCTACCTTCGCAGCATGGATGAACGCCTTTCCGCTCTGCGCACCTCGGTCATCCGGCTGCGGTACCTGGCCGGCTCGTTGGGCGAGAGCGACCTCACCCGAGCCGCATATCCGTCGGAGTGGACGGTGGCCGACGTGCTGTCCCACCTGGGCTCCGGTGCCGTGATCATGCGGCGCCGGCTGGAGGACGGCCTCACCGGCACGCCGACCCCCGAAGACTTCGCACCCTCGGTGTGGGAAACCTGGAACGCCAAGTCACCCGCTGAGCAGGCCGCTGACGCGCTCGCAGCCGACGCCGCCGTGCTGCAGCGCATCGAGGCGGTGAGCGCCGCCGAGCGAGCCGAGCTCAGCTTCCCGCTCGGACCGATGACCCTCGACTTCGACGGGTTCGTGGGCCTCCGCATGAACGAGCACACCCTCCACACCTGGGACATCGAGGTCGCCACCGACCCTGCTGCCACCATCCCCGACGAGCTCACCGAGGCCGTCATCGACAACCTGGACTTCGTCGCGCGGTTCGCAGCCAAGCCGACGGGTGACACCCAGACCGTCACCGTCCGCACCACGGCCCCCGTGCGGGGGTACAGCATCGACTCGTCCCCGGAGAAGGTGTCGTTCGCCCGCGCCGACGCCGATCAGGACGCAGACCTCACCATGCCCGCCGAGGCCTTCGTCCGCCTGGTCTACGGCCGCCTCGACCCCGACCACACACCTCCGGTGGACGGTGCGAGGGGCACGCTCGCCGTGCTCCGCCGAACCTTCCCAGGCTTCTAGCCGTCAGCGGGTGAGCCAGCTGCCGGAGATCCCCGACCGCACGACGGGCCTGGAGCCGTGGCCCGTGCAGGGCCCGCCGCGGGTCGTGTTCGAGCACGCCTTCTTCCCCACGGTCATGGAGCAGGACGTGCGCCTGCCCGGCGGGAAGGTCGTGCCGTGGCTCCGCTACGCGAATCATCGCGACGGGCGAGAGATCCGCGACGGCGTCCGACCTCGAGGCTCGGACGCGCCGGCGGACGAAGGCGAGGTGATCGAGCCCATGTTCCTGCCGATCGGGCGCATCGACGCCATGATCCGATCCGGGAAGATCGACAACGTCACCGTGCTGGCCGGCTGGGCGCTGGTCCGGGCCGCCGGTCGGCTGTCCACCGCATGACCGCTGGGCCACTCCGGCGGCGGGGGTAGAGGTACAAGATGTTCCTCTTCTTCTCCAACCGCCTGGGCTGCCTCGGTTCGTTGGCCCTGTCGGTCGTCGTCACCGTGGTGCTGATCCTGCTGCTGCGGCTGTTCTGACCTCCCGGCCATCAGCGCGACGTCATGCGGTGCGGCGCTTCTCGTCCGACGTGTAGTTGCCCTGCTCGAGGTCGGCCTTGTCCTCAGCCAGCGCCTGGGCCAGAGCGCGACCGAGGATCGGTCGCAGCACGGGCGCCAGCACGCGCGGCCCGCGGCGGGTCGACCGAAGGGACGCGGTGACGACCGTGGCGCCATCGTCGGCGGCTGCGATCTGGAAGCGCATCACACCGCCGCGACATGCGCCGGCCGTCACCGTGGTCCGCTGGTCGTCCAGGTTCGTGCGGTCGAGGTGGAGCCGCTGCCGCATCCGAAGTGGTCCGTTTCGCGCCAGCTGTTCGTAGTCGCAGTGCGAAGGCGAACCCTCGTGCACCGTGAAGCGGAGGTTGGGCGGGTTGGGACCGCTGGTGGTGGCCCCCGTCGGCGAACTGGACGCGCACCATGTCGGACGGGCAGTCGATGGTGATCGATCGGGTGACGGTGAACATGACTCTCGCGATCTGAGCGGGGCGGTTTGTGACATGAGCATGCCGTTCTGACATGCCGTTCCGACATGGTCGTGTCAACAAGGGCACCGCTGGCCGGCTGAGCCATCACCAGCCTCCGCCCCATAGCGTGCCGACATGACGCAGACCACCGACCGACCTTCAGCCCGGGTGGTCGTGATCGATGACGACGGCCACGTGCTGCTGTGCCGCATCGACGACCCGCACGACGACAAGCTCCCGGTGTGGATCACGCCGGGCGGCGGTGTCGAGGGCGGCGAGACGATCGTCCAGGCGGCGGTGCGGGAGCTCCTCGAGGAGACGGGTCACGTCGTCGATGCGCAGGACCTCGGTCATCCGGTAGCGGTGTGCCGGGGCACATGGGAGTTCCGCGGGGCGCCGCTGTACTCGACGGACTGGTACTTCGTGCTCCGAGCTCGCCGGTTCGATCCGACCGACGAAGGGCTTAACCGACCTGGAGCGGGAGGTGCACGACAGCTGGCGGTGGTGGTCGCTGGACGAGCTGGCCGCCACCACGGAGGTGGTGCTGCCGGTCGATCTCGCAGGAGTGGTGCAGCGGGCGGTGGACGGCGACCCGGCACCGGAACCGGTCGAGCTGCCGTGGACGGCGCTCTGACGCTTCTGGCTGCCAAGCGGTCGCCGGCGGCTACGCCTACGGCTACGGCCGGCCGGGCGCGTGCTGCCACGCGAGCCAGGAGGAGTCGACGATCGCGGGCAGATCCCGGGTGGCTCGCCAGCCGAGGACGTCGGCGATCCGGCGCACGTCGGCAACAAGGGTCGCCGGGTCGCCGGGCCGCCGGTCGGTGATCTTCGGCTGGAGGTCGAAGGGCGTCGAAGCCGCGATCTGAGCCAGCACGTCGCGCACGGACGCACCCGCTCCAGTGCCGACGTTGAACACGTCATGCGGGCGCTCGTCGCGGTCGAGGTAGTCGAGCGCGGCCAGGTGGGCGTCGGCCAGGTCGAGGACGTGCACGTAGTCGCGGATGCAGGTGCCGTCGGGTGTCGCGTAGTCCTCGCCGAAGATCATCGGCTGACCGCCGGTGGACAGGGCCTGCAGCACGAGCGGGATGAGATTGAACACGCCGGGGTCGCCGAGCTCGGGCCATCCCGAGCCGGCGACGTTGAAGTACCGGAGGTTGACGGACCGCAGGCCCCAGGCCAGCCCCGCCGCACGGATCATCCACTCGCAGACCAGCTTGGTCTCGCCGTAGGGGCTGATCGGCGCCGGCCTGGCGTCCTCGTCGATGAGCGCTCCGTCCGGTACGTCGGGGAGGCCGTACGTGGCGGCCGACGAGGAGAACATCATCCGGTGCACCTCGGCCTGCTCCATGGCCTGCAGCAGGTTGGCCGTGCCGCCGACGTTCTGGCGGTAGTACCAGGCCGGCCGCCGGGCCGACTCCCCCACCTGCTTCTTGGCGGCGATGTGGATGACGGCATCCACCTGGTGCTCGCGCATCGTGCCGGCCAACGTGTCGACCACGCCGTCCGCCACCAGGTCGGCCCGCACCAGGGGCGCGTCGGCGATGCGGTCCGGCCGGCCGGTGCTCAGGTCGTCGACGACGACCACGCTGGTGCCACGCTCCAACAGCAGCCGTACGACGTGGGCGCCGATGTACCCGGCGCCGCCGGTGACGAGGACGGTCATGGCGGATCACTCTAAGTCGGCGCCTACGGCCCCTCGTCCGGCGTCCACGCCGGAACGCGGAGTCGACGATTCCTCGGATGTGGGGGTAAGAGTGGTGCTTGCTCATCCCCCGCGCCGCCGACCAGGACCGCAGAGACCGACCATGCCGGTGATCACGCGCGAGGAGGTGATCTCCCTGCTGTTGGAGGCGGCCGAGCTGGAGCACGGGCTGTGCTGCAGCTATCTCTACGCCGCCTTCACGATCAAGCGGCCGGAGCAGGCCGCCTTCACGGCCGAGCAGGAGGATGCGGTCACCCGCTGGCGCAAGCTCGTCAACAGCGTGGCCCAGGAGGAGATGCTCCACCTCTCGCTGGTGTGCAACCTGCTCACCGCCGTCGGGGGTCCCCCGCACTTCGAGCGCGCCCCGTTCCCGCAGCGCTCGCGCTACTACCCGCCGGGGATCACCGTCGAGCTGCTCCCCTTCGCCGACGAGACGATCACCCGGTTCCTGTACATCGAGCGCCCCGAGCACGTCGAGGTGACGGAGATCGACCCCGCTCTCGAGGCCCACCTCGAGGAGGCCGACGAGCCGCCGATGGTGGCCGCCGCGCTGGAGACGCTGGCCGAGGAGACGCAAGCTCGGGAGGAGAAGCCGGGCGACTACCTGACCGTCGCCCACCTCTACGCCGCCATCGAGGACGGCCTGCAGAGCCTCGTCGAACGGATGGGTGAGGACGCCGTGTTCATCGGCCCGAGCCAGGCGCAGGCCACACCCGACTACTTCCACCTCCCCGACCTCCGGGCCGTGGTCGACCTGGCGTCGGCGAAAGATGTGCTGGCCGTGCTGATCGAGCAGGGAGAAGGGACCAAGGGCGATTGGCACGACGCCCACTACGGGCGCTTCTACGCCGTGCGCGAGGAGCTCCGGACGCTTCGCAAGGACGACCCGCAGTTCGAACCGGCCCATCCGGCCCTCACCAACCCGTACGTCATCGGGGATGCCGCCGACGCGGAAGGCGCGCGCATCGACGACCCGCTCACGGTCAAGGTGATGGAGCTCTGCAACGGCTGCTACCAGACCATGACCCACGTGCTGGTGCGGTTCTTCTCCCACGCCGGCGAGACGGACGAAGCGCTGCGCGTGCTGGTGAAGGGGGCGGTCGACATGATGGAGGACGTCATCGAGCCGCTGGGGAAGCTGCTCGTCACCATGCCGGCCGGCCCCTCGCACCCGGGGGCCGTCGCCGGGCCCAGCTTCGAGCTCTACCGCTCGGTGGCCGTGTCGCCGCACCGCCGGGCCACGTGGATCATGCTCCACGAACGTCTCAGCGAGCTGGCCAGCTTCGCCGATCGCCTGGTGGACGACGACGGCGCGCCGGAGCGCCTCACGGACGTCGCCGGCGCCCTGCGCGACGTCGCCTCAACCCTGGAGCCCCACTTCCGCCTTCCGTAGCCCGTACCAGGCGCTGAGCACCGGTACTCCCCACCCGAGCAGCGGGAACACGGGCCACGGGAAGCCGAAGCCGGTGACGGCCCAGATGAGCACCAGCATCGTGCTCACGAGCAGGTACGGCAGCACCACCGACCGACGGTGCGTGCGCAGCTCCGCCGCCGTTCGCAGGCGTGGCAGGTCACGGAGCTCCGCCCCAAGATCGGCGCCGGTGACGGCCTGCAGCACGCGGTCGACCCGCTCCGAGAACTCCTCGAGCGAGAGCCGCCCCTGGCCGACGTGCAGGCGCAGCTGATCCACGACGTGCTCCCGATCGCTATCCGTCACCCGCTCACCCGGGCGGGCCCGGACGAGCGTGGTCCCCGGCGAGGCCGCCAGGTCGAGCGACGAGCGCTGATGGTGTCCGCACATGTGACGCCTCCTTCGGGCGTCCCGTGGTCCGGGACGACCTTCCAATGTGGAACACCATACCAGGTGAGTCCAATGTGGAACGATGTTCCCCATGGCCCCCGAGGTGCAGAACGCCACGGCCGGCACCCTCCTGGGGTTCCTCCTCGACGGCCCCAGGTCCGGGTGGGAGCTCGACCAGGCCATCGAGGGGTCGGTCGGCGAGTTCTGGAACGTGACGAGGAGCCAGGTCTACCGGGAGCTGCGGAACCTGGCCGAGACCGGCCTCGTGCGCGTCCGCTCGGCTGGTGCACGCGCGCAGGTGCCGCACGAGATCACCGCCGCCGGCCGCAACGCGTTCGTCGCTTGGCTGCAGCGCGACCTGCCGCCCGAGTCTCGGCGGCTCCCCATCCTCCTCACCACCTTCTTCGGGGAGCACCTCGAGCCGGCGCGCCTGGCCGAGCTCCTCGACGCGCACCGGGCCGAGAACCGCGAGGCGATGGAGCGCTACCGGGCCCTCGAGCCGGTGCTCGCCGACGCTCCCTGGGCGCTGGCCACGGCTCGCTACGGCGTGGCCTACACCGAGATGGTCGAGCGCTGGATCGACGAGGTCGCCCTGCCCCTCGTCACTTGAAGAGGAGCGTGCCGTCGTCCAGGTCGGCGGCGGGCAGCTGCACCTTCTCGACGGAGTACTCGTGGAGCATCAACCACGGGTCGCGGTCCCCCTGCTTGGGCATGAGGTGCATCGACCGGCTCAGGTAGCCCGGGTTGAAGTTCTCCGGGTCGACCCAGGGCCCCAGCGCCATGCCCGACTCCTCCTCGCGGAGCGCGGGCGTGACCATGGACGCACCCCGGTCGTCCATCTCGTTGAGCAGGCGGCACACGAAGTCGCTCACCAGGTCAGCCCGTAGGGTCCAGCTGGCCCGGAAGTAGCCGAAGACCATGGCCACGTTGGGCACGCCCGTGAACATGATCCCCCGGTAGGTGACGGAGTCGGCCATGTCGAGGGGGCGGCCGTCGACCGTGAAGGAGATGCCTCCCAGCACGCTGAGGTCGAAGCCGGTGGCGGTGATGACGATGTCCGCCTCGAGCGTCTCCCCCGACGCCAGACGGATGCCCGTCTCGGTGAAGCACTCGATGGCGTCGGTGACCACCGACGCCTTCCCGTCGCGGATGCAGGCGAAGAGGTCGCCGTCGGGCAGCACCGCGATCCGCTGCTGCCAAGGCCGGTAGGTCGGGTTGAAGTGCTTGTCGACGTCGAAGCCCTCCGGGAGGTGCGGCCGGATGGTGTCGATGAGGAACCGGCGCAGCACCTCGGGGGACTCGACGGACATGCGGGTGATGGCGTCCTGGTCGTGGACGATCTTGCGCCGGACGATCTCGTGGGTCCACTCGTCGGGGATGTCCAGCTGGCGCAGCGTGTCGGCCAGCTCGTTGGTGTTGGGGCGCACGAAGAAGAACGTCGGTGACCGCTGCAGCATGGTGACGTGCCCGCACCCGGGTGCGATGGCGGGGATGAGCGTGGCCGCAGTGGCTCCGGACCCGATGACCACGACCCGCTTGCCGGCCAGGTCGAGGTCGTCCGGCCAGTGCTGGGGGTGGACGACCTGGCCCTCGAAGCGATCCATGCCCTCCCACTCGGGTGTGTAGCCAGGTGCGTGGCGGTAGTAGCCCTGGCACATCCAGAGGAACCCGGTCGTGAAGATCAGCTCCTCGCCCGTGTCACCCCTCGTGACCTCCACGGTCCACAGTCGGTCGTCGGTCGTCCAGGTGGCCGAGGTGATGCGGTGCTGGTAGCGGATCTTCGGAGCGAGGTCGTTCTCCTCGATGACCTCGCCCATGTACTTGAGGATCTCCTCGCCGCTGGCCAGCGGCGCGCCCTTCCACGGCTTGAAGCGGTAGCCGAAGGTGAACAGGTCGCTGT
>CADCTF010000060.1 GCA_902805655.1 uncultured Acidimicrobiales bacterium | reverse complement strand
CGGCGGCGGCGACCTGGCCGCGGCTGACCGAGTCCTCGTCGACTCCCAGCCGCTCCAGCACCGTGGCCAGACCGGGCACCGTGCCGAGCTGGGACAGCAGCTCGCCGGCTGGTACCAGCGTGCCGGTCTCCACGACGGCACCGCCGGCGAAGTGCTCGGTGAAGCCGGTGAGGTCGACCCCCGCCAGCCGGTCGCGGAAGGTGGCGGCGACCGCCAGCCGGAGCAGGTGGGAGAGCACCTCGGCCTCCCGGCCCTCCTCGCCCATCTCGAACTCGATCTTGCCGCCGAGGCTGGGCACCACGTCGGGGACGTCCCCGACTCGCGCGACCGGGTCATCCTCGCCACGCAGGGCTCCGCGGCGGAGCGCGGCGGCGGCGACAGCCTCGGCGGCGGCGACGGCGAACCGGGCGGATACCCCGGAGCGCTGGTCGATCGCGGTCGAGCCGCGCAGCTCGTACACGAACCGGGCGATGACTTCGAGCAGATGGTTCGGCACGGTGGCGACCAGGGCGGCTTCCTGGCGCACCAGCGCCACGTCCTGCGCTACCTCGTACGGGTAGTGCGTGCGCACCTCGGCACCGAAGCGGTCCTTGAGCGGCGTGATGATCCGCCCCCGGTTGGTGTAGTCCTCGGGGTTGGCCGAGGCCACCACCAGCAGGTCGAGCGGCAGCCTCAAGGCGTAGCCGCGGACCTGGATGTCGCGCTCCTCGAGCACGTTGAACAGCGAGACCTGGATGCGCTCGGCGAGGTCCGGCAGCTCGTTGATGCCGAAGATGCCGCGGTTGGCCCGCGGCAGCAGCCCGTAGTGCACGGTCTCCGGGTCACCCAGGGTGCGGCCCTGCGCCACCTTGGTGGGGTCCACATCGCCGACCAGGTCGCCGACCGACGTGTCCGGGGTCGCCAGCTTCTCTCCATACCGCTCCTCGCGGTGCCGCCATGCGACGGGAAGGGCGTCGCCGTGCTCGGCGAGGAGCCCCTGGCAGCGTCGGCACACCGGGGCGTACGGGTGGTCGTTGATCTCGCACCCATCCACCACGGGCGTCCACTCGTCGAGCAGCCCGGCCAGCGACCGCATCAACCTGGTCTTGCCCTGGCCGCGCTCGCCGAGCAGGACGAGATCGTGACCCGCGAGCAGCGCCCGCTCGACCTCGGGCACGACGGTGTGCTCGAAGCCCACGAGCCCCGGCAGGCTGGGGACCCCGGTACGCAGGCGGTCCAGCAGGTTCGCGCGCAC